>CBEVZO010000040.1:0-11892 GCA_965554365.1 uncultured Anaerolineae bacterium | reverse complement strand
TCCAACTCGCAGATCGTGAACGTCTTTGCGGCTTATTTTTCAGGGCTATGCGTTTCCCGTCATAAACACACGCGGCACACGCGCCATCAGTGCGGTTGTGACCTCATAGTTGAGCGTCTCGGCCCAATCCGCGATCTCTTCCGCCGTGATCCGGTCATTCCCCTGCGCCCCCAACAACACAACCTCGTCATCTACCGCGACATGCCCTGCACCAGAGATGTCCACTACGAACTGGTCCATACACACCCGGCCCACAATCGGCGCACGCTGGCCGTTGATCAACACTGCGCCACGATTGGACAACACACGGTGATAGCCGTCGCCGTAGCCCACAGGCACGAGCGCCACCGGCATCGCGCGCGGTGTGATATAAGTGCGCCCATAGCTAATACTGGCTCCGGCTGGCAACGTACGCACACGCGCCACACGACTTTTCAGCGTCAACGCGGGTTTGAGCGGGACGGTCTTCCCCACCTCGACAGACGGATACATGCCATACAACGCAAGTCCTGTGCGTACCGCATCCAAGTGCATCGTAGGCAGATCAAGCGTTCCGGCGCTGTTGGCAATATGGCGTACTGGCGGGCGATGTCCCGCCGCTGCCAGGTTCCCCAACACAGCTTGAAACGTATCAAACTGCTGGTGTGCGTAGGTTTTGTCCGTCACATCTGCCGTCGCAAAATGACTGTAGATGCCCTCAATCTCCAACCCCGGCAGCGCCGCCACCCGCTCAAAAAACGGGACCACTTCATCCGGCAGCAAACCGTAGCGCCCCATGCCGGTATCCACTTTGACATGCGCCCGCGCGCGTGTGTTACGCTGTCGCGCGTACTCTGACACGGCCTCTGCAACAGGAATCTCGGCCACTGTGAGCGTCAGCGCGTAATCAAGCGCCGCCCGCACCTCATGGGCCGAGGTATACGAAAGGACCAGGATCGGCACGTCAATGCCTGTGTCACGCAAAGCGACACCTTCGTCCAATCGCCCGACGCCCAACCACTCTGCGCCATGTGCCAGCGCGGTGCGTGCAACTTCCACTGCACCATGCCCATAGGCGTTGGCTTTCACGACGGCGATCAAACGCACATCGGGACCAATATATTGCTTGAGCGCCTGCGTATTTTCCGCAATCGCTCCGAGATCGATTTCGGCATAAGTCAGGGACGGCACGCCTGTTCCATTCTTCCGATCAATACTATCGCTTCTGATTACCTGCCCGGTTTGAATTACCATTGCCCAAAACGCCGCTACCTACCCTTCTTCCCACCGTTAACCATCATTCCAACTGCTCCACACTTGCAGCGAAATTAGCATATTGCAAAGACATCCGCAAAGCATACCTCGGCAAATTGATTCGTCAAATTTCGCACACACGCCGCAAAACTCACCACTGTACGTCAACAAAAACTGCCGGGGTTGGTATCCCGACAGTGTGTTTCTTATGGGTTGATCCGTGACGTCACCGTCAACGTGCTAACCGATCACTGCACCTTCAAATACGCGTCAATCGCGGCGGCGGCCTGCCGCCCATGCTGTAGCGCCCACACCACCAATGACGCCCCCTGATGCGCGTCACCTGCCGCAAACACGCTCTTGATGCTGGTCTGATACTGCTCGTTGATGGCGATATTGCCCCGGTCATCGAGCGCCAATTCCATCTCAGCGACCAAGCCGGACGGCTCAACATGCACAAAGCCCATCGCCAACAGCACCAGATCGGCCTTCATCTCAAACTCGGACCCCGGCACAACGCGCATCTCATATCGTCCATTCGAGGACGGTTCCCATTCCACACGGACTGCTTCGAGCCGCCGCACGCGGCCACTCTTTTTACCCGCCACAAATGCAATGGTCTGGACATTGAACAGACGCTCACACCCTTCTTCCTGGGAACTGGACGTTTTGAACTGGCGTGCATACAACGGCCAGGGTTGGGCCGAGGGACGTTGGCGCGGCGGCGCAGGCAGTAGTTCAAGCTGCGTCACACTGCGCGCCCCCTGCCGGTTGGCGGTCCCAATACAATCCGACCCGGTATCACCACCACCAATCACGACCACATGCTTGTCTGTGGCAATGATGCAATCATCTGGCGCGACGGGATCGCCACGCAGCACGCGATTCTGTTGTTCGAGATATTCCATCGCGAAATACACGCCCTGCAACTCCCGGCCCGGCACAGCCAGATCGCGGGGTTTGCGCGCACCGATAGCAACACAGACTGCATCGAATTCGCGCAGCAGCTTTTCTACCGGCACATCAACACCGACACGCACGCCGGTCCTGATCTCGATGCCTTCCTGCTGCAAGATCGTCACGCGCCGGTCAATGAAGCGTTTTTCCAGCTTGAAGTCGGGCACGCCGTAGCGCAAATAACCACCTACCGCGTCTGCGGCTTCGAACAGCATGACTGTGTGCCCCAGTTTGTTGAGCACATCCGCGCAAGCCAGCCCTGCCGGACCGCTGCCGATCACCGCGACACGTTTGCCGGTGCGCTGCTCTGGCGGGTGCGGCTGAACATAACCCGCCTCAAATGCATGTTCGATCACCGCTAACTCGTTTTCACGGATCGTCACCGGATTATCATTGATGTCCAACACACATGACGATTCGCACGGGGCAGGACACAACCGTCCGGTGAATTCCGGGAAATTAGTCGTGCTTTGCAGGATGTCATAGGCCGCACGCCAATCGCCCTGATATAACTTGTGCTGCCACTCTGGAATCAGGCTGCCGATGGGACAACCCCAGTGACAAAAGGGCACACCACAATCCATGCAGCGCGCTGCCTGGTAACGGCGAATGTCCTCCGGTAGCTGCTCCTCTACTTCGCGGTAATCCTGCACCCGTACATCGACCGGGCGATAACGGTTCTCGATACGATCAATTTTAATAAACCCTCGTGGATCGCCCATTAGTACGGCACCTCCAGGTATTCTTCTTCACGGACATACGCGAGCATCTCAGAGGTTTGCCGCAGCTTTTCCTCCTGCAGGATACGCTTGTATTCAAGCGGCAGCACGCGGATAAACTTGGGCAGATATTCGTGCCAGCGATCCAGCACACGCTGCGCCACCGTGCTGCCGGTATACATCACATGCTTTTGCAGCCACGTCTTGATGAACTCCTGATCCTCGTAGTCAAACGCCGGATTCAGTTCTACCATCGCGCGGTTGCAAAAGTACGCGAAATCACCGTCCACGTTCAGCACATACGCCACACCGCCGCTCATACCTGCCGCGAAGTTGCGTCCGACGCGCCCTAACACGATGATCCGTCCGCCGGTCATATATTCCGCGCAGTGATCGCCCGTGCCTTCAACGACAGCAATCGCGCCGCTGTTACGCACCGCAAAACGTTCGCCCGCCACGCCGCGCACAAACACTTCACCGCCGGTTGCGCCATAAAGCACGGTGTTGCCGATGATGATGTTCTCCTCGGCGACGAAGGTGCTACCCTGCGGCGGCACAGCGATCAACCGTCCGCCCGATAACCCCTTGCCGAAATAGTCATTGGCATCACCTTCCAACCGCAGCGTGACACCACGCGTCACAAACGCACCGAAGCTCTGTCCCGCACTGCCCTGCAACGTGATGTCAATCGTGCCATCGGGCAGCCCATCCTGACCGTAACGCTGCGCAATCTCACCGGATAGCATCGCACCGACTGTGCGATCTGCATTCGTGATCGGCAGCGTCAACGCGACTGGTTCACCGCGTTCTAGCGCCGGTTCAGCACGTTCGATCAGTTCGCGGTCCAGCACATCATCGATGCGGTGAATCTGGGATTCCAGACAGCAAGACGCGGTGCGGTCCGCATCTGCCGCGCGAAAGAGCATGTCCGACAGGTCAACAGTGCGCGCCTTCCAGTGATCGACTTCCCGTGTTTCCAGCAGGTCGGTCCGCCCGATGAGATCGTCAAAGCGCCGAATGCCCAACTGCGCCATAATCTCGCGGATTTCCTGCGCCATAAACGTGAAATAGTTGATCACATGCTGCACACGCCCTGTGAACCGCTGGCGCAATTCTGGGTCTTGCGTCGCAACCCCCACCGGGCAGGTATTCAGGTGGCATTTGCGCATCATCACGCAGCCCAACACAATCAGCGCCGCCGTGCCAAACGCGAATTCCTCCGCACCCAGGATGCCCGCCAGCACCACATCGCGCCCGGTCTTCAACTGCCCATCCGTCTGCAAACGCACCCGCCCGCGCAGCTTGTTCAGCACCAACGTCTGATGCGTCTCCGCGATGCCCAGCTCAAACGGCAGCCCCGCGTGCCGGATCGAGCTTTGTGGGCTGGCCCCGGTTCCGCCGTCATAGCCGCTGATCACGATGTTGTCCGCATGAGCTTTCGCGACACCTGCCGCCACCGTCCCAACCCCAGCCTCCGACACCAGCTTGACGCTGATACGCGCACGGGGATTCACATTCTTCAAGTCAAAGATCAACTGTGCCAGGTCTTCAATCGAGTAAATATCGTGATGCGGCGGCGGTGAGATCAACGTGACACCGGGTGTCGAGAACCGCGTGCGCGCGATCACCTCGTCTACTTTGTGTCCAGGAAGCTGACCGCCTTCACCGGGCTTGGCTCCCTGCGCGACTTTGATCTGCAATTCATCGGCGTTCACCAAATAGTCGGCAGTCACACCAAACCGGCCCGACGCTACCTGCTTGATTGCACTGCGCCGCGAAGTCCCATCCGCGTGTGGCTGATGGCGCTCCGGGTCTTCGCCACCTTCACCAGAATTGCTACGCCCGCCAATAGCATTCATGGCAATCGCCAGCGTCTCGTGTACTTCTTTGCCCAGCGACCCGAACGACATAGCGCCCGTTGTCATGCGTCGGAAAATCGCTTCCGCAGGCTCCACTTCATCCAACGGAATCGGCTTCTGCGGCTTAAAATCGAGCAGCCCCCTAATCACATGCGGACGCTGGTTGAAGTGATTCACATGCTCCGCAAATTCGCGATATTTAGCATAATCATCTGTCCGCGTGGCCCACTGCAACAGGTGAATGGCTTCTGGGTTCCAGGCATGGCGTTCGCCGCCCTTGCGATAATTGTACGCTCCCACAGACGGCAGCAGCTTGGGACGCTCAGCATAGGCTTGCGCGTGGTGCATCAACGCTTCCTGCGCGATCTCCGCCAGTCCGATACCGTCGATGCGTGAGGCCGTGCCGGTGAAGTATTTTTCGACGACTGCCTGGCTCAACCCAATAGCTTCAAACGTCTGCGCCCCGTGATAACTGCGCAGCGTCGAGATACCCAGCTTCGAGAGTACCTTGAGCAGCCCCTTACCAATCGCGTCGATATAGATGTTCTCTGCATCGAGGTAGTTCTGCACGCTCGGCAAGCGCCCTTGTTTATGCAGATCGTAGAGCGTGGCAAATGCACCGTAGGGGTTGATCACGCTCGCCCCATACGCAAAGAGCAGCGCAAAGTGCATCACCTCGCGCGCTTCCCCTGTCTCGATGATTAAAGCGCACTCAGTACGCTTTTGCACCCGGATCAAGTGATGCTGCACCGCCGCGCAAGCCAGCAACGAGGGAATCGGCGCATGGTCTGCATCCACCCCACGATCCGAGATGATGATAAAGTCGCAGCCCTGATCGACCAACGCCTCGGCCTCCTGGCACAGCCGTTCCACCGCCGATTCGAGACCCTCCGGCCCTTCCGTCACCAGGAACACCGCCTGGATTGTCGCAACAGTGAAATCGGGATTGTCCCATAGGCGCAGCTTAGCAATGTCCAGATTGGAAAAGATCGGACGCTTGAACTGGATCATGTGGCAGTGTTCCGGCGTCTCCGAGAACAAGTTGCTTTCCTTGCCGATATAGCTGGTCAGCGTCATTACCAGTTGTTCACGGATCGGGTCAATCGCCGGGTTTGTAACCTGAGCAAACGTCTGCTTAAAGTAATTGAACAATCGCTGCGGTTTATCGGAGAATACCGCCAATGGGGTATCAGTCCCCATCGATCCGATCGGCTCCTGGTGACGCTCAATCATCGGCAGAATGACGCCCTCGATATCCTCGCGCGTGTAGCCAAACGCAAGTTGCAACGTGTGCAACTGACCGTTGGGTAGCCCCACCTGCACCGGCTCATTTAACGGCACGCTGATAAAGGTGATGCGTTTCTTTTCTACCCATTGACGATAGGGCTGCTGGTGGCTGATACGATCTTTGATTTCCGCGTCGGGGATGATACGCCCTTCCTCGGTGTCCACCACCAACAGCTTGCCCGGCATCAGACGCCCTTTGTATGCAATCTGATCCGGCTCAAAATCCTGCACACCAACTTCCGACCCCATCACGATCAGATCGTCTTTAGTGACCACATAACGCGACGGACGCAGCCCGTTGCGGTCTAGCGTGCCGCCGACAAACCGCCCATCGCAATACACCATCGCTGCCGGGCCGTCCCAGGGTTCCATAAATGCAGAATGATATTCGTAGAAAAACTTCAAATCTTCGGGAATAGGATTCAGGTGATTAAATGACTCCGGGATCAGCATCATTACCGCATGAAGCAGTGTGCGCCCCGTCTGGACTAACACTTCCAGCACGTTGTCAAAGGACGCCGAGTCGCTTTTGTCCGGCTCAATAATCGGGAAAATTTTGGTGATATCTGGTCCAAACAGTGGCGAAGTCAGCCCTGCCTCGCGCGCGTGAATCCAGAAACGGTTGCCGCGAATCGTGTTGATCTCGCCATTGTGAGCTACAAAACGAAATGGCTGCGCGAGGTCCCAGGTGGGGAATGTGTTGGTACTGAAACGGGAATGAATGAGGGCCATAGCGCTTGCTACGCGGGGGTCTGTCAGGTCGGGGAAGTAAGTGCGGAGTTGCCCCGACATCAACATGCCTTTGTAAATTACGGTTTGGGTTGAAAGATGCGTGAGATAAAACTGATTTGCGCCCCGTAAGGGCGACTGTCGCACCGCCAATTCTACCTGCTTACGCACCATGTACAATCGGCGTTCCAGCGCATCGCCGGACACATCACCCGTTACAAACACCTGCTTGATTACCGGTTCCGACCCGCGCGCGATCTCGCCCAATGCGTCGCGGTCCACCGGTACATCGCGCCACGCCACTACGCGCAAACCCTCGTGCTCTGCAATAGTGTTAAATGCATTGATGCAGTATGTCATCTCGTCGGGATCGCGCGGCAAAAACACAACGCCCATCCCGTATTCTCCAGGATCAGGCAGCCCAGGAACTTCCGCGTGGAAAAATGCGTGCGGAAGCTGGAGCAAAATTCCTGCGCCATCGCCCGTGCGATTGTCTGCTCCCTCCGCGCCACGATGAGCCATGCGTTCCAAAACCTCAAGCCCACGTAGCACAATATCATGCGATTTTTCGCCCTTGATATGCGCCACAAAGCCAATACCGCAGGCATCATGTTCATGCGCGGGGTCATAAAGCCCCTGGCTATGGGGTAGTCGGTGAACCATAAGACGACTCCTCGGCCTACATTCCGGACACAATGAGATAACGACACGTAAATAATCGATGCGTGGTGCAACACGTTTATATCAGGTGTATCAGAGGTGCTTGACTAAAGAATAGTACGCAGGGGTCTAGTGTCTAACTATTTTTGAGAGACAAAGCGACCGCGATCCGATCACTGTTCATCGCGGTTCTTTGATGGAACTGACACTCGTATCAGGTTAGCATAAGCCATTCTGCGGTTTTCGTTCTCGTCAAAATTGCCAAATGAGCCGCATAGTAATGGCGTCGCAGCATCGCCTAGCACAAACACCCCGCAGACCAGAGGTTTGCAGGGTGTTTTTTTTTGATCGAAACGTGTTTTCCAGGTGCGTTGCAACCCGTCAACTACGGTTCAGTTTTACGATGCTAGTACTTGATATCGACTGCGTTACCGCCACGCGCGGACTTCACAATCGCGTCGCAGATCACAGCGTTGCGGTAACCATCCTCAAACGTCGCGCCGTAGGGAGCCACAGGCGTATCGTTGACTATCGCGCCAAAGAAGTGGTGGAACTCATGCACAAAGCTGTGTTCCCACCCGAGCATGTGCCCGTGCGGCCACCAATTTTCCCAATAGGGATGGTGACCTTCGGAGATTAGCACATTGTGGAACCCCGTCGTTTCCTTGGGATCGTCACCCTTCCAGAACACATCAAGCTCATTCAGGCGTTCCAGGTTGAAACAAATCGAGCCGTTTTCAGCGTTGAGTTCGAAGCTGTTGAAGTTTTTGCGGCCCTGGCAGAAACGTGATGCTTCCACCGTGCCCAGCGCACCGCCCTCAAACTCCATCAATGCGGTGAAGCCATCGTCCACATCAGACGGAACCATGCCACCCGCACCGTCGGGACGCTCGTTGATCCAGGTCTGGGTCATACCCATAACCTTCTTGGGTTCGCCGACCAGGAAACGCGCTAGATCGATGATATGTGCGCCCAGATCGCCGAGTGCGCCGCTGCCCGCGATGTTCTTCTGGAAACGCCAGCTTGTCGGCATCGCCGGGTCCATGCCCCATTCCTGCAAATAGACCGCGCGCCAGTGATAGATGCGTCCCAGTTTGCCACTTTCGATCAGCTTACGCGCCTGCATAATTGCCGGGACAAAGCGGTAGTTAAACGCCACCATGTGCTTGACGCCCGCTTTCGTCACCGCGTCCAGCATCAGCTTGGATTCTTCGGCTGTACGTGCGAGCGGCTTTTCGCAGAAGACATGCTTCCCCGCCTGAGCCGCTGCAATGCTCGGTTCGGCGTGGGCGTCGTTGGGACCGCCGTTGTCGAACACCTGAATCGCGTCGTCTTCGAGCATCTTGCGCCAGTCGGTGTAGTAACCCTCGTAGCCATAACGCTTGGCCGCTTCCGACACCGCCTCCTCATTGCGCCCACAGACCGCCACCAGACGCGGAATCGCCACCGGCGGATACATCATGTAGGGGATTTTCTTGAATGCGTTGGTGTGCGCCTTGCCCATGAAGGCATAACCCAACATCCCAATGCCAATTTCAGGAGCGTCGCCAGCGGCTTTCGCTCCGGCCATGCTGGTGAAACCTACTTCGTCAGACATCGTGTATTTTCCTCACGTCAAGTTCAGATCAACAGCAAGTGTGACTGTGAGTTTGGAGTAGTAAGCGCTTGAACGGCTCCCACACACCCAAACTCAACGCGCAAAACCTGTTACTCGTCGCCGAATGCTGCGTCAAAGGCCACGTTGGACGGTGTGAAATCGTACTGGCGCACGTTGGCGCACGATTCGGTCGCGCCATGCTCGCGATCCATGCCGCTGTCTTCCCATTCCACCGAAAGCGAACCCTGATAACCAATGCGGTTCAAAGCGCGGATGATGGCTTCGAAGTCAGCATCGCCACGTCCCACACTAACGAAGTCCCAGCCGCGCCGGGGATCACCAAACGGCAAATGTGACGACAGGATGCTCGCGCGCCCGTTCAAACGAACCTTCGAGTCCTTCATATGTACATGGAAGATACGATCCGGGAAAGCGTCAATGAATTCAGCAGACGCGAACAACTGATGCACGAAGTGGCTGGGATCGAAGTTGAAACCGAATGCCGGGTGATTCTCAAGCGTGACCAGCGCACGCTCCGCAGTATAGATATCGTAGGCGATCTCTGCGGGGTGGCATTCCAGCGCAAATTTCACGCCTTCGGCCTGGAATACATCTAGAATCGGAACCCAACGTTCGGCAAATTCCTTATACCCTGCGTCGATCATCTCTTGCGAGGTGGGCGGGAAGGGATAGAGCATGTGCCACACCGGGCTGCCCGTGAAACCGGGTACGACTTTCACGCCGAGCAGCCTGGCTGCTTTGGCCGTATCTTTCACTTCCTGAGTACACCGTTGGCGCACCCCTTCAGGATCGCCGTCGCCCCACAAACGCGGTGGCAGAATTGCCTTATGTCGGTCATCGATGAGCGCATCTGCCACGCATTGCCCCACCAGGTGCGTGCTAATCGCAAAACACTGGAGTCCGTGCTTTGCAAGGATGTCCTTGCGTGTCTGAATGTAACCATCGTCCGAGAGGGCCTTATCGACCTCGAAATGATCGCCCCAACACGCCAGTTCCAGGCCATCGTAGCCGAAACCCTTGGCCTTTTCTGCCACGACATCCAATGTGAGGTCCGCCCATTGTCCCGTAAAAAGTGTGACTGGCCTTGCCATAATGATTCAAATCCTTTCTGTTGTGTAATAACCGAAAATGCATTGCTAATGTGTGATTAAGTTGATGGCGCTTGCGCGCCCTCAGCAGGTTGTGACACTGTGAGTGTTTCGCTGGCTGGTCCGGGCAAATAGGCCTGAGCAACTTCGCGCGCGATGAAAAACACAAGCACCCCCGGCAGCAAACTGATCAGCACCGCCACCGGAATACGGTTGGTCGTGTATTCCGTGTCGAAGTCGTCGCGCATCTGCTGCTGTTCGTCCTCGTCCATCATCATTTCCCAAATGCGCGGCGCAACACCGTAGGGTTCCACAGGTTCAATCGAGACACTGATATAGGCCGCTAACGTGCCCCAGACCAGCACGCCCACGATAAGACCAACCACCCACGCATTTCGACTGAACCCCGGCAACGTTTTCGCCTCGCCCGGCGACATCGGGGTGATGTGACTCCAGACAATGAATGACAGCACCGATAGCAGCAGCAACATAAACCCATGCTCATAGGCGAACAGCTTCCAGCCCTGGAACAAGCCCACCACGCCCAGGAGAATCCCCACGATAATCGCGTACTCCACCGGGCGATACGTGCGCGGCGGCACTTTGCCATTGAGCATGATCGCGAGGACCACAATGAAGCAAATATACGCCAACAATATCGAGACGAAAATCCCCACAAACGGGATCGCCGTGATCAGCACGTCGTCCTGTTTTTCTGCGGAGAGCGTGTCAGCATAGAGGCTAAAGACCCCGACAAACGCTAACACATGGGCGATAGCGATTTCAAATCCTCTGATAGTACGCGTGATGAGTGGTCTCATGTCAGGCTCACTGTATAGTAGATGTGGGACGATGCCAGACCAACCAGCATCCAGATCGTCCCAACGCAAAACTCTTGTTTATGAAATGGTGAACTCCGGCAGCGCCAGCGTCTTGCCGCCTTGCATCGCCGACTCGTGCGCCAGGATGCCGACCGCCGTCCAGTTCGCCGACTGCTTGGCGTTCGGGAACGGATCGCGATCCTCAACCACTGCCATGATAAACTCGTGCGTCATGTGCGGGTGCGAACCCCCGTGCCCTGCGCCCTGGATGAACGAGAGATGCTGTTCATCTGCGCCGTAGACGCCCTTAGTGGTGAAACGCTGAATTTCTTCGGGCAGCAGATGCGCATAATCCAGCACATCAATTTTCTTGGGCGCTTCGCCGATATGGACCACTGGCGACGTATGCTCAACCAACGGCCACTCGAACGTCATCTTACTACCGTAAGCGTCGAAACTCTCACGGTACTGGCGCGCGGTGTTGAACAATGACCGCAGCACCTCGGCGATCACGTCGGTATTCTTCATCTTGATGTGCGCGGATTCGATGGCAAACGGCGAATTGTACTTGGGAATCAGGTATTCCTGGATGCGGCCCGAACCGAAACACGTCACTTCTGTAGCGGGTTTGCCGACCAGCGCCAAACACGGACTCACGACATGCGTCGCGTAGTGCATCGGCGGCAACCCTTCCCAATAGCCGGGCCAACCGAGCATCTCTTGCTGGTGAGTGGCGCGCACATACTGCAACTTCCCCATTTTGCCGGTTTCGTACAGTTCCTTGACGTAGAGGAACTCACGCGAGTAGATGACCGTTTCCATCATCATGTATTTCTTGCCGGAGGCCGCTTGTGCCGCGACGATTTCTTCCAGTTCTTCAATCGTCGTCGCAGCGGGCACAGTGCAGGCGACGTGTTTACC
>CBEVZO010000039.1:0-11894 GCA_965554365.1 uncultured Anaerolineae bacterium | reverse complement strand
CGGTGCGGCGCTGCAACTGGTACGCATCCGGTCGGTGCTGTGGCCGCTGATGGACCTGCTGCTGATGCTGGATTTCGCACTGATCACCTGGTACGGCGGGCGCGAGGTGTTGGCGGGGCGGCTCACGACGGGTGAACTGGTCGCGTTCGTGGTCTACGCGGCGGTGGTGGGGCAAGGCTTCGCGGCACTGGCGACGTTGTTCGCGCAGTTTCAGGAGACGCTCGGCGCATCGGGACGCGTGTTTGAACTGCTCGCCACGCAGCCGGATGTACAAGATGCTGCCGACGCGACGGCGCTCGACACCGCAGCAGGCCGCATCACGTTCGAGGATGTGACGTTTGCCTACGACGAGCGCCAAGCCGTGTTGCAACAGATCGATCTGAATATCGCGCCCGGTGAAATTCTGGCGTTGGTCGGACCCAGTGGCGCGGGCAAAAGCACCGTCTTTAACCTGATCCCGCGCTTCTACGATGTGACCGGCGGCGTGCTGCGCGTGGATAGGCACGACGTACGCGCGGTGACGCAGGCCAGTCTGCGCGCGCAGATCGGCATTGTCCCGCAGGAGACGCTGCTCTTTGGCGGCACGATCCGCGAAAACATTCTCTACGGGCGGCTAGACGCCACCGAAGCAGAGATAATCGCGGCGGCGGAGGCGGCGAACGCGCACACGTTTATCCTGGAGCAGCCAGACGGTTACGACGCGCTGGTCGGGGAACGCGGAGTGAAACTCAGCGGGGGACAGCGACAGCGTGTCGCGATTGCACGCGCGATCCTCAAAGACCCGCGTATCCTGTTGCTGGACGAGGCGACCTCCAGTCTGGACAACGAGAGCGAACATTTGGTGCAGGAAGCGCTCGAACGGTTAATGCAGGGCCGCACGACCGTGATCATCGCACACCGGCTGAGTACCGTGCGGGTGGCGCATCGCATCGCTGTGTTGGACGCGGGCCGCATCGCGGAACTGGGCACGCACGACGATCTCATGACCCAGGCGGGACTCTATGCGCGGCTGTACGAGATGCAGTTCCGTGAGGCGGATTTATTGGCGCGGAATGGGACCATGACCGCAGGCTGAGTCTTGCGTGCGTCAGGGGAAAACCGGCCACACTACCATGTACAGCACAATCGCCACCGTCGCTGCCGAGGGAATGGTGACGAACCACGAAAATATGACACGCTCGGCCACCTGCCACCGCACCATCTGGACGCGATCGGCACTCCCTGCACCGACAATCGACGAACTGACCACGTGTGATGTGCTGACAGGCCCGCCGAACAAGGCCGCGCCAAAAACGATCAGTGATGACGCGGCTTGCGCACCGAATCCATGCACCGGACGAATGGGGTAAAACTTGCGCCCGACTGTATGCATCGTGCGTGTGCCGCCAAGCAGAGTACCGCCCGCGATGGCGGCGGCGCTGATCGCCACGACCCAGAACGGGACGTAGAAATGGTCCAGACTGCCCGTCGCGACGAGACCCAGTGTGATTAACCCCATCGTCTTTTGTGCATCGTTGCTGCCGTGCGCCAAACCCAGGGCCGCAGCAGTCACAAGTTGGCCGCGTTTGAACCAGTTGTTCACGCGCGGCGATGTGCCGAAGATGCCCGCCAGAAAATAAAGCAGCTTGATCGCCCCGTAGCCGACGATCAAGCCAAGCGCCGGAGACAAGAACAGCGCCAGCACGACCTTTAGCAGCCCGTCGAACAGAATCGCCTCTGGTCCATACCCGATCCACGCGGCGCCAATCAGCCCACCAGCTAACGCATGCGATGTGCTTGAGGGAATGCCTAGCAGCAACGTCAACGTATTCCACACAATCGCCGCCAGCACTGCCGCATACACCACCGGCAGCGTGATGCTTGCAGATGCAATCAGGCCGTTGCCAATCGTTTTTGCCACCGCCACCCCAAACAGAAACGGACCCGTTCCTTCAGCTACCGCAGCCAAGATCAGGGCACGGCGATAGCCCAACGCACGCGTTGAGACCAGCGGGGCCACGATGTTTGCTGCGTCGTTTTTGCCGTTCAAGAAACCAAACATGACAGCCAGGAATACCAGGGGTACAGCTTGCAACGGTATTGAAAACATAACGTTTCCTCAGCGCCTCGCCCGCGCAGGTTAAAAATCCTTTACTGTGGTTAAAGTAATTTTACCTTAGTCGCTAGGCTTTGCCCAGGGTGGATGGTTGCACTACGCGCGGCGGGTCGAGATGCAGTTCCGTGAAGCGCATGTGCGGCGCGCACTGGGGTGGCGGGGCGTTAGCGTGTGGGCTGCATACAGAATCGCACACGTCCTGGGAGTGAATCAGGACGTGTGCGATGGAGGTAAATGAGAAGGAAGTCTCACATCATTTGCGTTCGCGACCGCGTGGCAGCGCGGTGAGGCGAACTTGATGTTCCTCAGTACCATTGTACGCGTATTAGCGTCGTAGAGTTGTCTGTGTTTTGTCAATATTCCTTAATTGTTCTCACTGCGCCAGCCCGAATCACACACGCCCCGGTGCGATCCAGGGCGTGTGATGGTTGTTACTGCTAGTTAACGAGGACTAGCCTACGGGCACGGGCCTAAGGTTGCGCCCCGATCCAGGAACGACTGCAGCGCATCTTGGCTTACGTTTAAGGTATGCTCGTTCCAGCAGATTGTCACCTTTTCATCGGCTGGTGGGGGGGGCTCAACGACAGGTTCCTCAATGATAGTTCCACCGTCACCACCAGTGGGCGTTTCGCCGTCTTCAGGCGTTTCCCCAATAGTAACGGTGTCTGTCTCGGCGTCGATCACGGCGACGATTTCCGCTTCGGTCAGCGGTTCACCGACCGTGACAGTCTGCGGCAGACGATCAACGGGCAGGCTTTGCAGGTTGCCCGCATCAAACGGTTCCATGCGTGATGGCGTACCGTCAGCCGCACCGTCCGCGCCCAGGGGGATATAAAGCTGTGTCCCGGTTACCGCGAAGCTTTTGACGCCGCCCGCTTCCACATCGACACGGCCTTCAATGACGCTAATCTTCAACACTTCGCCGGGGTTCGACTGGAAGAACACGGTCGAACCGATGCTGATATCGACTTCGTTGATCAGCAGCGTCACTTCGGCCACGCCTTCCGGCGTCTGGACCAAAATGCCGCTGTTGGGTGCTTCGGGGCACGCCGCGTCATCAACGGCAGCGGTGAGATAAAACGCCTGCATCGGGCCGTAGAACGGTTGGGTCGGGGCCACGATGTCGAGCGTGTTGAGATCGTCTTCGGGGGCGGTGCGGATAATCGGAACCCACACCCAACCAGCCTGATCGGCGTCGGGCAGTTGCACACGCACCCATGAGTTATCAGCGAGGCGACCGTTGGCCGGGGCGAAGCTGCCTCTCGGTATCACCCCGATCACAGCGGCATCTGCTTCCGGGCGGGCGCGCACATTGGCGTTAGCACCACCTGCGGCGTTGGCATAGACGTCTACCTGCGGCAGCAGCGGACTGGCGTTGTCGATCTGCACATCGCCGAACATCAGCAGCGACACGTTTTGATCGGGCAGCGCAGCGGGGATGTTGGCCTGGAGTGTGATCAGGGCCACGCCCCACAATCCCTCGGTCAGGTCCATGCTGCTGAGTTGCAGTGACTGGATTTCGGCAAGGTTCGCCAGATCGCCCACTGTCTCAAACTGCCAGTCGGTTACGAATGGCTGCGGTGTGGCGTCAAGCAGAATGTGCCCGTAACACGCAGTATTGCGCGCGCCATCGGCGCAGGCGTCGTCCAGACTTTCCCAGGCACGCGCGACAATGTCTGGGCACGAATTTGTGTCTGCGGATTGTGCGATATCTGGCGCGGAGGTGTAAACCAACGGCAGCACCAGCAGCAGTACGATAACGGTGACTTTCAGTAGTGTTTTCATGTCTGACTCCCCGTAAAGCACAAATGGGCAGGACGTTTTAATGTGTCATCCCCCAACCAGTCTAACTAGAATTAGCCATTTTAATTATATCAGACTCTTATTGTCTAGATTTGATGCGGTTTGGTTAGAATTACGTATGATTCGTAAACCTGCACGTAAAAAACACGCTCCGTCGGGGTGACGGAGCGTGTATGTTATGCTACATGGGGATGCTGGCAGAGTTACGCTTACGGTTCTTAAGGGCACGGCCCCAGGGTGTCGCCGTGTGCTTCGTGAGCCGGCCACGCGTTGATGCTGATCGTGATCGTTTTCCCCTTGTGGCAGATGGTGATTCTCTCGTTGCCGTTGTCCCCCTCATCATCATCATCATCACCGCCATCGTCGCCGCCGTCATCACCGCCATCGTCGCCGCCGTCATCACCACCCCCGGCGTCGTCATCGTCATCGTCATCATCATCGCCATCCACAACCAGACCATCATCACCTGCGAGGCTTTCCAGGTAATCATCGATCTCGGCCTGGGACATAGGCGCGCCGATCTCGACTACGCGCGGCATGTGATCAACCGGTAGGGCTTGCAGATTGTCAGCGTCAAAGGGTTCGAGCAGTGAGGGCGATCCAGCAGGTGCGCCATTGTCATCCAGCGGCACACGCACCTGTGTGCCGGGGAGCGCGGTAGAGAGGACGCCGTTCGCGCGCACATCGGCATGACCTTCGATCACGCTCACGCGCATCTCGCCACCAGCCTGCGCCTGGAAGTAGACGGTAGAGCCGAGGCTGATGTCCACTTCGTTGATCAGCAGCGTCACTTCCGCGACGCCTTCCGGGGTCTGGATCAGGATGCCGCTGTTGGGCGCTTCGGGACAGGCGGCGTCATCGGCGGCGTTCTCAAAGTAGAAAGCCTGCATCGGGCCGTAGTACGGTTCGGCGGGAGCCGCAACGTCAAGCGTATGTAGGCTTTCGTCTGCGGCGGTGCGAATAATCGACGCGGAGACCCAGCCGGACACGGTGCTGTCGGGAACTTGCACGCGTACCCACGAATTATCCGCGAGGCGTGCGGTAGCCATTGTGACACCGTTGGCCGGAATGTAGCCCACGACAGGCGCGGTAGCCTGGGGCAGCGCGCGAATATTGGCGTTATAGCCCCCGGCCTCCGCGTATACGTCCAGCGTCGGCATGGAAACGGTGGCGTTATCGATCTGCACATCGCCAAACATGAGCAGCGCCACGTTCTGATCCGGCGCGGACGCGGGCAGATTGGCCTGCAAAGTCAGCATCGCCACGCCCCACGAACCATCGAGCAAGTTCATGCGGCTGAGTTGCAGCGATTGCAGGTCGGCGACATGGGCGCGGTCGCCCGTCATTTCAAATTGGAAGTCTGTGACATAGGTTTGCGGCGTGGCAGCTAACAGGATATGCCCGTAGCACGCGGTGTTGCGCACGCCGTCCAGACACACCGCATCCAGGCTATCCCAGGCGCGTGCTACAATATCTGGGCAAGTGGCAGAATCCGCCCCCCGTGTCGTATCCGGCACGGGGGTAGCGGCTGAGGTATAGGCTAAGGGTAGCGCGAACAGTAGTAGAATAATGGCGGTTTTCAGTATCGGTTTCATAATCCAGTAGCTCCACAAAAACTCATGAGGGATTACCCCGACCCTCATCAACAACGATGCGATGTTGTGGTGCTTAAGGCTCTTTCAGTTTTTGAAACACAGCAAAACGGTTGGCACCAGGCCCAAAAAGCTGATGACTGACATTATCTTGATACTAAATATTATAGCAGATTTTGACTGTGAAAGAATAATTATCAATTAATCTTGTAACAAGTTCATAGCATAGGCATTACCGTGCCGCGTCAGACGTTGGAGAGACAATGATGCTTATCGATGCCCACGCACACCTGGACCACTACACCGCCGAGACACTGCCCGCCGTGCTGGATACACTCGCGGCGCAAAGAATCTTCACGATCAGCGTGGCGATGGACCCGCCCAGTTATGCGCAGGCCAAACAGATCGCCACACACTCCGAGTGGGTGCTGCCGACCTTCGGTGTGCATCCCTGGGAAGCACCGCACTGGGCCGACCGCTTGAGCGACCTCGATCCGCTGATCGCAGAGAGTCCGCTGCTCGGCGAGATCGGACTGGATACGGTGTGGGTCAAGGACCCGGCAGCGTTTCCGGCGCAACGTCGCGTATTTGAGCATTTTCTCGCGGCGGCGCGCGATCAGCATAAGCTTGTTAATCTGCACACCAAAGGCGCGGAGCGTGATGTACTCCAGCTATTGCAACACTATAGCATCTCGCGCGCGATTGTGCATTGGTACTCTGGGTCGATCCGCGTGCTGCGTGACATGATCGACTACGGGTGCTACTTCACGGTGGGGGTGCAAGTGCTGCGCTCCAGGTCGATCCGCACGATTGCGCGGCGTATTCCTGAGGACCGGCTGCTGACAGAAACGGACAATCCCGGCGGCTGGGAATGGATGACCAACGGCGAGGTCGGGCAACCGGACGTGTTGCATGATGTGGTGCGCACGCTGGCGGAAGTCCGCGAGACAACCGAGGACGCGATCCGGGCGACGGTGCGCGCGAATCTGCGGCGGCTGATCGCAGATGATCCGCACCTGCCGGCGGTCGCGGCGCGGCTCGCGGTGGATGATCCAGTGTGAGAGAATATAGTATGCAGCGCAATGTGAGGGCATAGCAACGGAAAGGTGGCACGCTGTGACTGACAATCAATCGCCGTTTCAACTGGGGCATCCGCAATACATCGCGACCCCGCCCACCCCACCACCTGATCCGCCACGCAGAGCGTGGAGGCGGTGGCTGTCCAATCCGCCGCGCATCGCGTTTTTGCTGGCGTTGCTGCTCGTGATCACCGTCGTGGTGGTGTTTAGTGTGGCGCGGTAGTACTGCGGATGAGCCATTGATCACATCTCGTTCCGGGCGCTCTGCCGCGCCCCCTACGCACTAACAAAATCGAGCATGATCCGGCATGATACAGGGAGAAAAACACACGATGACCACCAACGACGCCCGCGCGCAGTTGATACGTGCCCGCGAGTTGATCTCACAGCGCCAGTTCGATGAGGCGCGCGCGCTCCTGACTCCGCTGGCAGCGCACAACGACACGGCCCGCCGCTGGCTCGCCAAGCTGGACGAGATCGCGCCCGCTGCGCCAGCACCGCCGCCTGCCGCTGATCCATTTACGTCACCGCCCACATCCAGCACAGACACCCCAGGTCCAATCAGCAACACACAGGGAGCCGCCATGCCGCAGGGACAGGTTGCGGTGAATTTCACGCTCGACGTGCGCATGGTGCGTTATGGCGTGGGGGCACTGGTCGCGTTCATGGGCGTGCTAATGATCGTGGGCTTTTTCTTCTTTCCCTGGCTGGACCTCGGTGATATCAATTTCATGGGCTTCAGCGCCGATATGTTCGGGGAGCCAGAGGACAAGGGGCCGCTCGAAATCACCGCGTTGGAGCTGTGGATGGGGCGCAACGGCGACGAGAATTTTACGCTCGACCTGGAGAAAGAAGCCGACCCCGCCGGTTTTGCTGATGTGCGGCTGTTGGACCGTTTTCTGCTGCTGATTCCGTTTGGTGGGCTGGTGCTGGTGTGGCTGGCGTGGGTATATGCGCTGCCTGCCGGGGCAGATATGAGTCCGCGCGCGTCGGCGCTCACGATGGTCGTGGTGGCGCTGGTGATGTTCCTGTTCCCGCTGCTGTGGCAGGAACTCAGCACCAACGAGATTGAGGACGATTTCAAGGCGCAGATGGAGATCGAGGGCGACGGCGATTTTGGCGATTTTGAGATGTTCTTCGACTTTTCCGGGTTCGCCCAGATTTACACCGACACGTACAGCACAGGCGAGCAGCAGTTACTCGGCGCGCTGGCGTTGCTGACGGGATTGATCGGGCTGGGGGCGGAGTTTCTGCTCAAGCCAGAAACCAGTACAATTACAATATAGACACTGTGGGACGTGGCGTGTGTTTAGTGTTGTGTGACGAGGTAAGCGGATGAGAATCGAAGTGCGCTTTGAAATGGATACCGAAACAATCACGCGGCAAGCCCTGCGTGAGATGCTCAAGAATCCGGTGATGTTGGAGCATCTCGATCAACTGATCGAGCGCGCCCGCACGGAGCTTGCAGATTTGCGCTGCCGAGTGCATAACCAGCCGCCGTACATCACGGTCACGGTGCTGACGACGAACGAGATCGCGGTGGACATTGTGGGGTGCTGTGAGGCGCTGGTGCAGGCGGCCAAGCTGCGCTTTGATCGCGGACTGGTACAGACAGCGTATTTCCAGCCGGGGATGCGCCTGATCGTGCAAGTGGAAGGCGATCAGGAGCCGCTGGTATTCGACTTTTTCCAAATCGACACGCTGGTGATCGGGCGATCTGCACCGGAAACAGACGATGCGCCGGAGATCGATCTCGCGCCCTACGGGGCCTTTGATCGCGGGATTTCGCGGCGGCACGCGCTGCTGTTCTGGCGCAATGGGACGCTGCATATCATGGACGACGACAGCGCGAATGGCACCTTCCTCAATGGGCGGCGGCTGCCCCCGCGCGAGCCGACGATCATCCGCAACCACGATGAGATCGCGCTCGGCGGGCTGGCGTTGACGGTGATGTTGGAGTATTGAGCGAGTTCATCACCAAATTGTGGTTAACTGAGATGCCTGAATCTTAGCGTCGCGGCTGATAACCGTTTGTCGTTATACAAATACCAAATCACAGCATGGGTGTCGGCGATGGCGACAATCATCAGATGTCATCCTTGTGCGGAAATTCGCCCCACATCTCGCGGCGTGCAGCATCAATCTCATCTGCGGAAGGTGCTGTGCCACGCAGTATCCCGCGCAGTGATTGGCTTGATTGGTCCGCTGGACTATCAACGACCAATGTCGGCGCAAGTTGTGCAATCAACTGTGCGCGCTCGGTACGCGTCAAGCGCAGCGCCAACGCGATCACGGTGTCGTAGGATAGGGTTTGCTCACTCATTGCCGATCCTTTACTATCCGATTGCTTCATAGTCAATTGTAGCGCAAACGCACACGAAAGGGGCGGACGCATGAAACGCATACGGCAAGTATGGCGACGGTTGGCGAATCTCAGCAACCGGCAGGTGCTGCTGATTCTGGTGGCGGTGGTGGTCGTGACGACGGCGTGGTCGGCGCTGGTGAACCCCGATGGCTACAACGCGGCGTGGCTGGCAGACTGGCTGCAAAACTTCAGCACGGAGATGACCGGCGCGATTGCGACCTTTGCGCTGTTTGAGTTTATCATCGGCAGCAGGCAAGAACGTGAACGGCTCTTGCGCACGGTATGCAGCAAAGTCGATAGTGAAGCCAAACGCGCCTATGAGGAGATTACGGCACATGGTTGGTGGCGGGATGGCTCGCTGGCTGGGGCGAACTTGCATCACGCCAATCTGCAAGATGCACTGCTGTCCGGCGCTAATTTACAGGGGGCGTGTTTGATAGATGCTGATCTGCAAGGCGCAGACCTGGCAACAATCAATTTGCAGGCTGCGAATTTGGCGAGTGCCAACTTGCAGGGAACCTTTTTGCTAAACGCGAACTTGCGCAGCGCCTATCTGTCAGGGGTTAATCTACAAGAAGCCTTCCTGGTAGACGCCAATCTGCAAGGTGCAGTCCTCGAAAACGCCACATATGACGAGAACACAACGCTCCCTGACAGTACAAAATGGACACCCGACACCGGCATGGCGCGCTTCACCGATCCTAATCATCCCAACTTCTGGCGTTCCGACGATCCTAACTCCCCCGCTTACCGAGGCAACACCCCCACCCCAGCGTGATGCAAGCGCCCGGCAAGCGTACCCATCCTGCAATTGCCGTATCCACGCAGGATGGGCTATCATAGGCATAGATGTCTGAATCGACCGTACACAAGGAGAACGCTGTGCCGCGCTTGGGGCGACACCTTAAAGTCGTGTTTGTGTTATTTGCCGCCGTGCTGACGTTGACCGGGATCGCGAGGGCGCAAACCCTGTCCCCGGTGGTGTCTACTGTCAACGGCGGGCCGATCGCGCGTGAGGCGTTTCACGGGCGGATGCGCCTCGTGCGGTGGCAGTATTTGCGCGAGTTGGAGGCGCTGTATACCGCGACGGGCGGCAGTCTATCGCTGCAACCGGAGGTCGTCGGTTATCTGGCGGACCACCTGGAAGACCCGGTCCTGCTGGGCGATGAAGTCCTCTACGTGTTGGAGGAAGAACGTCTGCTGTGGCAAACGGGTGAGGCATTGGGCGTGACGCCGACCGCCGAGGATGCGCAGTTTCAGGAAGCCGTGTTCTTTAGCCGCTGGACCGAAGTCCCCATAGCGCAGATCACGACCAACCCCGATGCGCAAGCGTTCATCGCGGAGTGGTACGCGGCGGCGACAGAGTCTTCCGGCCTGACGCCCAATGACATCCGCATCTTGTTCGAGACCGAGGCGCTGCGCGTGCTGTTGTATGAGTACGTTGGGGAGAGCGTGCCGCGCGACGAACTCGCCGTCGAGACGCGCCATATTTTGTGTGCGTTCAATCCGGATAACGTGTTCGACCCGACACCGCCCACCGACGAACAGCGTGCGGCCACCAATACATGCGCGGAGACAGCGCTGATCCGGTTAGCAAATGGTGAGGAGTTCGCCGTCGTGGCGGCGGAATTGTCGGATGACTTCACGAGCGCGGATCAAGGCGGGGAGATCGGGTGGCAATTCCTCAACCTGATGCTCACGGGGTATGCTGATGCGACACGCGAGGCGGAGTTGCACATCATCTTCGGGCCGGTCGAGACGGAGTTGGGGCTGCACGTGATCGAGATACTGGATCGCGAGCTGCGCACGCTGAGCGATGAGGCGTATGCTGCCAGCCAGCGGGGATACTACTCGCTGTGGATCAACACGCTGGTCGAAGAAGCGACGATTGAGCGCAGTCCGGATTGGGACATTGAGCTACCCACCGCGCCGGGGTTGGACACGCTCGACGCGGAGATGCTGACCGAGATCCAGGCAGTACGCGACTAGGCGCGGCCCGCGACAGTGTGTAGCGACGACATAAAACATAAGCAACTGGCGTTGTCTCACGCAAGATCAAGGGCTATTTGTAGGGGCAACCCAATTGGGTACAGCAATGCTCTTTAAGAAATAAATGAGGGAACGGTGGCATCTACCTGAAACAAGCCCCTATCCCCCCAGCCCCCAACATGATCTTTGATCACGCCCCCCTCCTAAATGGAGCAAGGGGGAGCCGGTGTTGCGGTCAAGTCTCCTCTCCATCAGCGTAGCGCAATGGGGAGGGGATTTAGGGGAGGGGCTAACAACACGCAAGCGAATTACCACCTGTTACCACATTTGATTGTAAATCTGCATTGCCCTACCCCTAATCTTCCGCGCGCGGATTGTCATCTGATCCGCGCCCGCACAGGAGAAAGCGAAAACCTATCTATGCAATCTCAAGGGCAGTTTCGCAAAGGCGTCGTGGTCGCCGACTTCTTGACGGACACGTATCGTGTCAGCGGCGAGGTGGCGCTGCAAGGTACGCCGTTGATCGACCAACTGAACGATCTCCATGCGCTGTTTATCACGCTGGAGCGCATGTTCATCTCGCCGCTGCTCGACCCGGCGGTGCTGACCGGCAATTACAAAACAGGGGAGATTCGCAAAGACCGCATCGGACTGGTGATCCTGTCACAAAAACGTGATGGGCTGCCACTGCGCGAAGGGCGCTATGTGGGACGCACCCACATGGAGAAAGGCATGCTGATAGTCGCCGCCGGGTTCGAGGTGCGCGGGCTGATCAGCGTGCATCGCTCGGTGAATGTGCCGAATTTCTTGCGCACGACACCGGAAGATTTCATTCTGCTGTTCGACACGTCGGCCACCTTCGCCGCCAAACGTGATGTCGTGTATCAAGGTGCGGCGGTGCTGGTCAACCGGCGTATGATCGAGGTCTTCGCTATGGACCAGACGATAGAACAAGATCACGAGGATTAAGC
>CBEVZO010000038.1:0-11927 GCA_965554365.1 uncultured Anaerolineae bacterium | reverse complement strand
TACCCCTCCCCCAACGCGAACTTGTTCGCGCCCCCTCCCCGCACGCGGAGAGGGGACTTTGCTGCGTGGGTTGCTCCCCCTTTCCATAGATTGCATCAAGCACCAGCGAGATCAACAGTCTCGGATGGAGAGGGGGCCGGGGGGTGAGGCCGTTCTAAGCACTACGACAAGCCACTGTCAACTCGTTCGTGGACCCACATGCACAAAAGGCAGCACTTAGCCGTCAGTAATCAGCAAATGCGGTATGCGCGCCGCCAGCGGTCCAGAGCAACGCGGCTGTGGGCTGACGCAAACGGTGAGGCGTGTTTTGCGCAGCCCGCCGCGTTGCTCTGGACCGCTGTTGGCTTGGTGTGCCCGCCGCGTCTCCCCCGATCCAGGCGGTCCGCAGCGTCGTGGATGGGACGCGCGACACGCACTTTGGTCGCGTCGTCCCGGAACGGAGCGCAGGACCGCCAGCTATACACGGCAACAACTTTTGCACATTTAGAGTTAATCTCGTGACTGCGCCGGCTGCTCCGGCAGTTCCACCGTAAATGTACTGCCTTGCCCAACAATGCTCTCCACGCGAATCTCGCCGCCGTGCAACCGCACGAGTTGCAGCGCGATGTCCAATCCCAAACCCACACCGCGACTGTGCGCATCCAACTGCACAAACGGCACGAATATTAGCTGCAATTGGTCTTCGGGGATGCCCGGCCCAGTGTCGTTGATCGCGATCTGCACCACACCGCCACGCCGCCGCGTGCGGATCGTGATACGGCCCTGCTGCGTGTGCTTGACCGCGTTGGACACCAGATTGCCGAGCGCCTGCCGCAGCCGCACCGGATCACAATGCAGCGCGGGCATATGATCGCCCGGATCGAGTTGCAGCGCCACATCGCTGCCAAGATCAGGGCGATGTTCTTCGGCCACTGCTGCGCAGATCGCGTTGATGTCGCACGCTTCGCGCTTGAGCGTTAGCTTACCCGTGGAGAGATGTGCGCTGTCCAGCAGATCGCTCACCAGCCGGTTGAGCATTTCGCCTTCACCGATCACCTGACTCAGATAGGTGGTTTGTGTGGCGTCGAGTTCGGTGCGGCGCAGCAGTTTAGCAAAACCCAACACTGAGTTGAGCGGTGTGCGTAGATCATGGCTGACGCGCGCGAGGAATTGATGGCTTTGCTGCCGCACACGTTCCGCAACGTAGGCCGTGTTGATCGTCACCGTGACCTGATTCAGGAAACGCAGCGTTTGAAACGTGAATGCTGCCAGCAGAATGTTGTAGCTGACCAGAATGTAGCGCGGCGGGCTTAACTGGGGGAAAAGGGGCAGAACTTCGTAAATCAGATTGCCCCAGAATGCAACCACACACCACGCCTGCACCACCATCCGCAGCCGCCCGGAAAGCAGCATCCCCGCGAAAGTGTAGGGCATCATAAACGATAGCGCGACGACTGCACCCAATCCGTTGATCAGCATCCCGATCAGACCCAGTAAGCCGACACTGCCTATGAGCCACACCAGAATCAATTGCACAGGCAGTAATCCTAGCAGGAAGATGCTTGCAATCAACACAGCGACCACGCCGTAAGCTGGCGCATGGGGTATATCCCATTGCACAGCAGCAACCCATAACACGACCGCACCCATGACCAACTGCCAGCCGCGCGAGCGCCAATAGCCGTAAATGTGCTGGATCGCTTGTTCCTGTACCGGGGCGGGCAGGATATTCTGCTCATCCGGCCAGGGTGCGTTGAATAGTTCGTGCCACATTGTCAGGTTCCAGGGGCTTAGCTAAATAGGCATGTACGATATCTACAAGGGCAGCGGCGTCTACCGCTTCGGCATACGCCGACACGAGAATTACCGGGGCGGGATGCACGATTTGCAGCGTTTGCGCCAGCGTTACACCGTCGCCATCGGGCAGGTCCAGATCGAGGATGTACAGGTCGGGTGGGGCCTGCGCCGCAATCTGTTGGGCTTCCGCACACGACTCCGCGAGCAACAACGTATGGTCGGTCATTTCCGCGATGATCGCTTGCATCAGCAGCCGCGCCGGGGGATGATCTTCCACATACAACAGCGTCGCCATTACGCCATATCTCCGATCAACCCGTCAAGGCGCTCAGCTTCCAAAACGATCTGATGCAGCAGGTCGCGATCCGCGAGGCTGAGTTGTCCGTCGCGTTCGAGCTTCGCTTCCAGCAGGCGCGCCAATCCCAATAGCGTGTGCAGCGGCGTGCGCAGCTCGTGACGCACACTCGCGCCCGGATGCGGCAGTTCACGCAGACTTTGCGCAGCGCGGATCGCCGCATCGCGGTTGTCCACGCCAAGCTTGCTGTAAATGTTGGAGATGTGGTTGCGTACTGTTCCGTTGGCGATGCCGAGCGTTTCGGCGATCTCTGGATTGCTGTAACCCTGCGCCGCCAACCGCAGGATCGCGCGTTCGCGCGCAGTCAGCGTGTGTCGCTGGTAGACCTGGGCAAGGCCCGTCGCCGCGGTGGGGGAGAGAAATGTGCGGCCCGCCGCGACGGTACGCACACCGTCCGCCAGCTTGAGCGTGATCGCCTCACTTTTGATGACATACCCTTTAGCTCCGGCGCGTAGCAGTTCCTCAATCCACACCGGATCGTCAAACGCCGTCAGGATCAGAATCGCCACATGCGGAAAGCGTGCCACCAGATCGCGCACCGCTGCTACCGGCTCGAACGCTTGTCCCGCGAATGACAGGTCCAACACCAGCACGTCCGGCGGATCAGCGGCGACCTGTGTCATCACCGCACCCGAATCGACACTCTCCCATACGATGTTGAGGTCGGGTTCGCACGCGAGTTCCTGCCGCACGATTTTTAGTATCAAGGGATGGTCATCAACCAACGCCACGCGGATCACGGGATATTGTCCTTTCGGTCGTCCGACGTGCCTGTTGTGCCTAACTATAGTGCATTTCCCGGCGGCAGGAAATTGCCAAACGACCAAAGGAAGCGCAGTGCTGCACGCCTCCTGAGATTGCGTCGCAAAGGAGAGGCTGAGGGCAAGCATGATGTCGCCTGAGCAATGGTTTAGTATTGCAGGCCGTGCGGCTTGACACAACCGGCGAAGGAAAGGGGCATTTTGTGCCACACTGCAAGTCGATGACAGGTTGTTCGTGGCCCGCGATATCCTGGTGTTGCCGCCAATGCAGGGGTGCGTTATAGTGGGCCGTCACATCGACTAATCAATCATCGCTACGGCGGAGTTCAGAATAAGATGAAAATTGTTGTGGTGCTGCCCACCTATAACGAGGCAGAGAATTTGCCCGTCATGATCGACCGGCTACTAAGCCTGGAGGTTTCGGCAGAGCTGTCGGTGCTGGTTGTGGACGACAATTCCCCGGACGGAACCGGACAGATCGCAGACGAACTGGCGGAAAAGCATCCGGGGCGCGTTGAGGTTATGCACCGTGCAGGCAAACAGGGACTTGGCAAAGCCTATATCGCGGCGTTCAGTTTCCTGTTCGACCGCGAGATCGACTGTATCCTGCAAATGGACTGCGATTTCTCGCACGACCCGAAGTTCATCCCCGCTATAATCGCCAAAATGGAAGCGACTGGCTGCGACATCGTGATCGGTTCGCGGTATGTCAAAGGCGGCAGTGTGGACGAGACCTGGGGCCTCTGGCGCAAACTGCTAAGCTGGTGGGCCAACAGCATCTATGTACGCACGATTCTCGGCACGACGTCCAAAGACGCGACCGGCGGGTTCCGTCTGTGGCGTAAAGAAGTACTGCAAAGCATGGACCTGAAACGTGTGCGTTCCAACGGCTACGTGTTCCAGGTCGAAACGATCTACGTCGCGGAGAAACTCGGCTACCAGCTCACAGAAGTCCCGATTTACTTCGCAGACCGGCAAGTGGGCGAGTCTAAGATGAGCTTCCGCGTACAAATAGAAGCAGCGCTGCGCGTGTGGCAGGTACTCGCGCGTCACCGTGCCCTGAAACCGTCCGACCGCGTGCCGCTGGATTAACACACAGCCCTGATCAGCGTTGGTGAACCAATGAGCGAAGTACACGATCTGCTCCAGCAAAAACGCCAGGCGATCCTGGCTATTGCTACCGCACATGGCGCGCACAATATCCGTGTGTTTGGCTCAGTTGCGCGTGGCACAGCCGGGCCAGATAGCGATATTGATTTTCTGGTCGAGTTCGATCCTGATCGCAGCCTGATGGATTACGGTAGACTGCTGATGGACTTGCAAGATCTACTTGGACGCAAAATTGACATTGCCACAGAACAAGGACTGCACCGCCTCATTCGTGATCGTGTGCTTAAAGAAGCTGTGCCGCTATGACCGCTGATGATCACTTGTATCTCGATCACATGCGTGAATGCATTGAACGCATCCAGGCATACACTGCTGAAGGTCGCGCAACGTTCGAGGCTTCCACATTAATCCAGGATGGTGTCATACGTAATTTGCAGGTCATGTCCGAGTCGTCGCAACGCATCTCCGCTACGGTCAAAGACACCCATCCGGCAATAGATTGGCGCGCGATTTCGGGTTTCCGCAATGTGTTGGTGCATGACTATCTCAGCATTGATTTGAACATCGTGTGGAATGTCATCGCAAACGAGCTACCAACCCTCAAAACCCAAGTCGAAGCGGTTTTGGATGAATTCCAAGAGGGTACAGAGGACTGACCCAGCCCCATGAGTCGCATACACAAAATTCTCCCCGACATTCTCATCGTGGCAGGGCTGTTGCTTCTGCCGCTCTTGTTTTTCGCCCCGGTGACGCTCGGTGATAAAACGCTGATCCCCGCCGACAACCTCTACCAATACGAACCCTGGTTGAGCGCGCGGGACTCTGTCGGCGTGCCGGATGTGCCGCACAATGCGCTGCTGAGCGATCTGGTGGTGCAAAACTACCAGTGGAAATCGTTCATCCGCCAGAGCTTGAGCGACGGCGTGATCCCACTGTGGCAGCCCAACCAGTTCACCGGAGCGCCGTTCCTCGCGGCGGGCCAACACTCGGCGCTGTACCCGTTCAGCATGATCTACTATGTCATGCCGCTGCCACGCGCGTATGGCTGGTTCACTGTCAGCCAACTGTGGCTGGCGGGCGCGCTAATGTACCTCTTCGCGCGGGGTATCGGTCGTGGCCGTTTCGGTGGAGCCGTCGCAGGGATCGCGTACCAGTTCAGCGCGTTCATGATCGTCAGCGTCGTGTTTCCCATGATGATCGCGGGCGCGGCATGGCTGCCACTGCTGCCGCTCATGATCGAGTATGTGATCCAGCGCCGTCCACTAACCGGCACACGTCGCACCGCCGTTCCCTGGATCGCGATAGGCGCAATTGCGCTGCTGATGAACATCTTCGCCGGGCATGTCGAGATCACCTACTACACGTTGATCGTGATGGCCTATTATGCCGCCGCACGCCTTCTGTGGCTGTGGTGGCAGGATCGTGCAACGTGGCGGGCGCTGATTCGTCCAGCGGTGTACCTGCTGCTGCTGGTCGCGCTTGGCCTGGGACTCGGCATGGCGCAGTTCTTGCCACTCTACGAACTCGGTACGCGCAATTTCCGCGAAGAAGCGGCGAGTTTCAGCGAGGTGCAGGGTTACGCGTTCCCGACCCGGCACGTCGCCAAGTTCATCATGCCCAACGCTTACGGCAACCCCGCACAGCATGAATACCTGGACGTGTTCGCGTGGGAAATCACCGATCAGGACTGGCAGGATTGGGAGCGCCCCTGCGAAACGTGCCTGGACGGCGTCCAGCGCGTGACCAACACCGACTTCGGCATCAAGAACTATGTTGAGGGCGGCGCGTATATGGGGATTCTGGTGCTGGTGCTGGCGGCAATTGGGTTGTTTACAAAGCCCCTCCCCCCAACCCCCTCCCCACAGAGTGGAGAGGGGGAGTCAGACGACGCCCTGATTCCGTATCGCCCGATTCTCGCCATTCTCGCACTGATCTCGCTGACGTTTGCGTTCGGACTGCCCACCTACGCGCTGATCTACTACGTCTTCCCCAACACCAACCAACTGCACACGCCGTTCCGCTGGATTTGGCCGGTGACGTTCTGCATTGCCACGCTGGCGGCGTATGGGGCCGATGCGTTGGCACAACGGGGTGCGGGCAAGGGCGTATTGCCATACGCCCCTACGGATGGAAAGAAACGCAACCCAATTGTCTGGATCGCTAATGGGCTGATCGCGGCGGGCGCGGCGATCCTCGGCGGGCTGACGCTCAGTCGTGCGGCATATGGGGCAGTCGAGCCGCTGATCGAGCGCATATTCGACGGCCTCGCCCAAGCGAATCAGGCGTTCCCTGACGCACAAGCCTTCTACAGCTACGAGTTCGGCAACGTGCTGATCCTGGGGCTGCTGGTGCTGGCGTCCGGCATCGTGATCCGCCTGAGCCGCACGACATTCACCTTGCCGCGCCGGTTGGGACATATCCCGCTGTGGCAAGCGCTCGTAGTGGGCGTGGTCGCGCTCGATCTGGTGATCGCGGGGTGGGGCTTCAACCCCTCCGCTGATCCCGCATGGCTGGACTACACGCCCGACTCGATCCGCTGGCTGCAAGAGCGTCAGGCGGAAGGCGTGCCGTTCCGCTACACGACGATTGACAAGGGCGAAAGTCCGCTGCACGCCAACAGCACCTGGGTCTACGGGCTGCACGACGTGCGCGGCTACGACAGCATGATCCCCAAGCAGTATGCGCGATATATGGCACTGATCGCGCCGCAGGACGGACTGTTACACAACCGCATCGATCCGGTCGCGTGGAACAACGAACAGGCGCTAGCCTCTCCGCTGCTGGACCTGCTCAATGTGCGTTACATCGCGACGGATTGGATTGTAGAAGATGCCAAGGCGCTCGGTTTGCAGGAGGTCTACGCAGACGGCGCGCTGCGCATTTACGAAAACCCCGACGCACTACCGCGTGCCTACACACTACCGTATTACGATCTGACCGAAGAGCTGTGCGGGGCAACACCGGACGACTTCGCCACCATTGTGACGAGTCCCGACTTTGCCGCTGATCCACGCCGCGTGGTAATCGAGGGCTTTCCTGACGCTGCGGGGTGCGAGATCGTGTATACGTGGCCCACAGCGGCACACGAAGCCGATCCGGTCTACGCCAACATCACCAACTACGGATCGATTGAGGTGATCGTCGAGCCGACGGTGGATCAGGATTCCTGGCTGGTGCTGGCAGACACCCACTTTCCCGGCTGGAAAGCGTTTGTCCGACCTCAGGGCGCGGGTGAAGACGAGGAAGAAGAAGTAGATATCCACCTGGTGAACGGCAATTTCCGGGGCGTGCGCCTGGAACCCGGCGCGTGGACCGTGCGCTTCCGCTACAGCCCGGCAACATTCCAGGTGGGTGCGTTTGTGTCGTTCGTCAGCGGGATGCTGATCATCTTCATGCTGATGCTGTGGTTCTGGCGTTTGATGTACCACGAGGATGAGTCCGAAGCCGGGCACGCCAAGCGCATCGCGAAAAATAGCCTCGCGCCGATCATCCTCAACCTGTTTAACCGGGGCATCGACTTCGCGTTCGCGTTTATCATGCTACGCATCCTCGGCCCCTCCGACGCGGGTATCTACTACTACGCCATTGTGATCTTCGGCTGGTTCGATATCCTGACCAACTTCGGCCTAAACACCTTCCTCATGCGCGAAGTAGCCCGCAACCGCGACGAGGCCGGGCGCTACCTGTTCAACAGCACGGCGCTGCGGCTGGCGCTCTCGGTGTTGGGCGTGCCGCTGCTGATCGCTTTCCTGCTGATCCGGCAAAGTACAGTTGATCCGGCGCTGGAAACGCAAGCCATTGTCGCGATTGTGCTGCTCTACGTTGGGCTGCTGCCCGCCAGCATCAGCACCGGGCTGACGGCGCTGTTTTATGCGTTTGAGAAAGCCGAGTTCCCCGCCGCGATCACGACGATCAGCACCATCGTCAAAGTGTCGTTGGGGCTGGGCACGCTGCTGCTAGGGTGGGGCGTGGTCGGGCTGGCAGGCAGTGCAGTGATCACCAATCTCGTGACGCTGGCGGTGCTGGCATGGCTGGCGCGTCCGTTGGTAACGAAATTCGTGCAACCGCTGGAACGCACACTCATGCGGCACATGCTGGGCGAAAGCTGGCCGCTGATGATCACGCACCTGTTGGCGACGGTGTTCTTCAAAATCGACATCGTGCTGATGGAGGCGATCAACGGCAACGCGGTCGTGGGACAGTATTCGACGGCGTACAAGTGGCTCGACGCGCTGAACATCATCCCCGCGTTTCTGACCATGGCGCTGCTGCCGATCATGGCGCGACAGGCCCACGAGGATCGCGCCGGACTGCGCCGCAACTACCTGCTGGCGATCAAGCTGCTGGTGATGGTCGCGCTGCCGGTCGCGGTCGTGACCACGTTCATCGCGGAACCGCTGATTCGCGTGTTGGGCGGCGAGGAATTTCTCCCGGCGGGCGGAGTCGCGCTGCAACTGATGATCTGGAGCATCCCCATCGGCTGGATCAACAGCGTCACCAATTACGTAATCGTGGCGCTGGATCGCCAACGCACGCTGATTTTCGCGTTCGTGGTTGGCGTGGTGTTCAACATTAGCGCGAACCTGATCCTGCTGCCCGCGTACAGCTACCGCGCGGCGGCGATCATCACGATCTTCTCCGAAGCGGCGTTGTTCGTCGCGTTTTACTGGATCATCCGGCAGGAAATCGACGGCGTGGCCTATCACCGCGCACTGTGGCGTCCGGCGCTGGCGGCATTAGTGCTACTCGGCGCGCTGGTTGTCGCGTGGCAGATCGCGCCGCTGATCGGGTTGCTGCTTGCGCCCATGATCTACGGGGTGGGGCTGCTGATGCTGCGACCGTTTAGCGCAGAGGAGGCCGCGCGGATTGCGCCCCTGCTGCCGGGATCATTGCGGCGGCTGGTGACGCCTGGACACATCGGCAGTGCAGAGGTCCCATAAAAAAATCCGGCTTTGCAGCCGGATTATGCGCGTCTCTAAAAAAAACTGTTGGCCGTGCTAAATTCCCTAGTCCTACAAATCTCTAGCTGGTGTTCAGCGGGGAGGCCAGGTCATGCGCCCCCTCTGGGTACTCAGGCCTAGTCCTCTGCCGCGTCGTGCCGATCACCGGACAGCCGGACGATGCGCAACCCGCGCTCCTGGATCAACCGGCGGACTACCGGATTGCTCTGCACCGGCAAAATCTGCTGCTGATCCCCATTCAACAATTCAAAGTGATACACATCCACCCGGCGTACTCCGGCATGGTAATGCTCTTCCAACCCCACCACCGGACTCACCTGCCACCCCGTTGCCAGATACCGCAGCAACACATCTGCCGGGGCATAGGCCTGGGATGAAGGCGACCAGTGACGACGCGTATCATTCGTCCGCAGTTCCAGCTCAATGAAAGACGGTGCGGCTCCAGCCATGATAGCTTCCCTCCTTCTGAGTTCGATGTAATGTGATGTGTGTTCAGCGGGGAAAAACCCACCGAGTACAGGTTACTTGATGTAGATTTAAGGCAAACTAACTGTATAATAAAAGTTCTTAACAGAACAACGCCGTGTGTATGTGCCCACTGGCCTCAGCCTGCTTGACCGTACCCCCCTGGCAGGCTAGAATACAAGGCGGTAAGTTCATTATATCACAACAATACGAGGATAGGTTCGTGGCGACTCAGATTCTGATTGGTGATATTGCGCAATATGATGGTCAAGAAGTCACGGTGCGCGGCTGGCTGTATAACCGCACCGATAAAGGGCGGCTGCAATTTTGTTTGGTCCGCGATGGTACAGGCATCGTGCAGTGTGTGGCGTTCAAGAAAGAACTCGATCCAGAGACATTTGAGATCGCAGCTAACCTGGCACAGGAATCGTCGGTGATCATCACCGGCACGGTGCGCACCGACGACCGCGCGCCGGGGTATCCGGGCAAGTTTGAGATCGGCATTACGGATATTCAACTGCTTCAGCAGGCCGACGAATATCCGATCCAGCCCAAAGAACACGGTGTCGAATTCCTGATGGATCAGCGCCACCTGTGGCTGCGGTCGCTGCGCCAATGGGCGATTCTGCGCGTCCGCGCGACGGTGATCAGCACCATCCGCAACTGGCTGGACGATCACGGCTATCTGCTGGTCGATACGCCGATCCTGACTCCGGCGGCGGGCGAAAACACCACCACACTGTTCGAGATCGACTATTACGGCGACCCGGCATTCTTGGCGCAGACCGGCCAGCTTTACAACGAAGCCAACATGGCCGCGTTTGGCAAAGTCTACTGTTTCGGGCCGACCTTCCGCGCGGAAAAATCCAAGACGCGCCGCCATCTGATGGAGTTCTGGATGGTCGAGCCGGAAATGGCGTTCTTCGACCTCGAAGACCTGATGGCGATGGAAGAACAGTTCATCAGCGCGATTGCCCAGGCCGTGCTTGCCAAGCACCAGATGGAACTGGAAATCCTCGAACGCGATACGAGCCGTCTGGAAGCCATCACGGCCCCGTTCCCGCGCATCAGCTATGACGAGGCGGTTGAACGCCTGCACAAGCTGATCGAGGAAACCGACGATCCCGAACGCAAAGCCGAACTCGCGATTGAGTGGGGCGACGACTTTGGTTCACCGCACGAAACCGCCATCGCGGAAATGTTCGACAAGCCCGTGTTTGTCTATAACTATCCCACCGCGTGCAAGGCATTCTACATGCAGCCGGTAGACGGTCGCCCGGAAGCCTGCCGCAGCGTGGACCTACTCGCGCCAGAAGGCTACGGCGAGATCACGGGCGGCAGCGAGCGCATCTATGACGCTGATTTACTCAAAGAACGCGTGGACGAGATCGGCATCGACCCTGAGGCATACAAATGGTATCTCGAACTGCGGCGTTTTGGGACAGTGCCCCACGCAGGCTTCGGGCTGGGTGTGGAGCGCACCGTTGCGTGGATTTGCGGACTGCCGCACATCCGGGAGACAATTCCCTACGCGCGGATGCTCAACCGCCTGTACCCGTAACTCATCATCGTATGTCGATACACGAACATCGCACGCACATCCGCCGGTTGCTGGACGATTCCAGTCCGGCGGACGCGCCTACCGCATATTTTGCGCTGTTTCACAACCCGGCGCGTTCGGCGCTGTACACACTAGACAACGGCGCAGGAGATGTCACCGGATTCATCGGCGTGTTCCAGACCGGGATCGACCTGTTCCGCCCGCTGGTGACGTTGGTCTGTCCTGATCCAGAGTGTGCGGCGGCGCTGCTGCACCGTGCCCTGACACCAAACCGTTCCTACATTTTCTTCGCCAAGATGAACCAGTTCCCGCTGGTGGGCGGCAGCTTGCGCGTGGATCATCACCGCACGCTGCAAATCTATCAGTTGGATACACGCCGCTTCCAGCCCGAAGTCAACGTCCTCGTGCGTCGCAACACCGCCCATGACGGCACAGCCCGCGCCGTAATCGAGGCACATGGGATACGCGCCACTGCGGGCGTCAACTGGCAGAGTCCCGCGTTCGCTGAGTTATTTGTGCATGTTGATCCCGGGGCGCGTCAACGCGGTTGGGGCAAACATGTCGTTACAGCAGTGACGCAAATGGTGCTTGAGGGCGGGCGGATTCCGCTGTACCTCGTCGAAAGCGACAACGAGGTCTCGCGCCACATCGCGGAGAGCCTCGGCTATGTCGATACCGGCGCGCGCCAAGTCTATGCGGATGTGGTATACACAGGGCATCCAGGGGAGTAGAAACACCTGACTTTATGGACAAAACAGAATATTGGTTCCTCAACACTGTTAAACAGGCTGGAATGCCGTTGCGGTTTTTAGCGGCTGAGAATTTGGATGAGATTCTCAATCGAGAAGGCCATCATCTGCCATTCGATGCATTGGTGAACGTCCTAGTACTCAGTCAATCTGAAATAGACGGATAAAGGCGATGCAACTTCACACGAG
>CBEVZO010000037.1:0-11980 GCA_965554365.1 uncultured Anaerolineae bacterium | reverse complement strand
GTTCGCATTACACCGCAGCCAGTTTAGACGATTTATTTTCGCGGAACGGCCTTAAAGCGCAAGTGATGGATCATCTTGAGGCAACCGGCTTCGTAGATCAACTGGGTCGTGAACACATTTTCCTGAGCGCGTACCAGGACTTTGAGGCGCTGCAACAGCCTGCCGAAACCTAATCGTTTACTTCACAGCCAACACCAACATGGTCATGTCATCATATTGCGCGGCATCCTGCTGATAGAGCGCCAGATTATCAAACACCGCGCGGCACAGCGCAGTGGGCGACAGCGCTGCATGGTGACGCAACAGTGTAGTGAATTCATCCAGGTTGAGTAGCTTCCCTGTGGGATCAGGCACATCGGTCATGCCGTCCGTATATAGCACCAGCCGATCCCCCGCTTGCAGATCAAGTTGTGCCTCATCTAAGCGCAGTCCTTCGGTGGGGAACAACCCTAACGCCACGCCTTTCGCACGCAATGTTTCCGCTGCCCCGCTACGGAGTAAGATCGGGCGATCATGCCCGGCGCGCGCAAACGTCATACGACCGGTGTGACGCGCGATCACTGCATAAAACACTGTGACAAACATATTCGGCTCGCCCAGCTCCATTAGCAGTGCGTTGACAGTTGCCAACACTGCGGCAGGTGACTGTTCGCGACGCGCCTCTGCTAGTAGCAAGCTGCGTGTGAGCGCCATATAGAGCGCCGCAGGCATCCCCTTTCCCGACACATCCGCAATCGCCACGCCGAAATGGTCATCGTCCAGCGTGATCATGTCGTAGAAGTCGCCGCCGACCTGTCGCGCGGGCACATTATGCGCGGCGAAATCGTAACCGGGAATTTGCGGAAACGTGCGCGGCAGCACACTCTGCTGCACCTGCCGGGCGAGTTCGAGTTCGTGCTCCATGCGTTCTTTCTGCGCGAGTTCCACCTGCGCCTCCTCCAACGCTACAATCTTCGCCCGCAGATCGTCGATCAGACTGGCGCGCTGGATCGCTAACGCGGCTTGATTCGCGAAGGTTTGTAACAACGCGACTTCACCCGGTGCAAAACGCGTTTTGCGCAGCGCATGAACGATCATCACCCCAACACGCTCACCCTGTGCGATCAGCGGCACACGTAGCCCCGCCCGCAAGAACATCCGATCCACCATCGGGTTTTTTGATGGCACACCGGGCGGCCACTGGTTGAACGGGGCAGGTGCGTCCTCTGCTGCATTACACACCACATCCGCGCTCACCTGCGTGTGCAACGCCTCCACACTCCAGCCCGCCGCCGCGATAACCTCAGCGACCTCCGGGCTGCGCAGCAAATACAGAATCGCGCGCTCCCCGCCACACAGTTCACGCGCATAGCGACACACCAACCCCGCGAGTTCATCCAGTACGGTAGACGTAATCAACGATTGGCTGATTTTTTGCAACGAGATCAAGGCCCGCGTGCGCTGCTCCATAACCACGTTGGCAGCTTGCAGTTCGGCGATCTTGCGTTCCAGCGTCAGATTCGCCTCGCTGAGTGCGCGCTCGCTGGCGGTCAGCAGATGGTAGGTACGGTGCAGTTGGTCCCCGCTGAAATGCTCCACATTCGCCAACGCCAGATCACCGCGCTGCGCCAATCGCCAGGCGTAAGCGTGCGCAGGAAACACACTCGGCTGATCGATCAGTGTGTCAGGCAGCATACCGGGGGTAACATCGGGACGGAAGAAATCGAGGACCATCACATCGCCGCGCCGCCCGGAATGATCACAGTGTGTACAACCATCCGCCGCATAAAACGTCGCTGTGGCGAGGCTTTCACCTTCCGGCAGCCGCGTGATTAACTGGTTCAGTTGGTCCGGTGTGAGATGTAGTGGTTGACGGCACTGTGGGCACAACATGGGGAAACGCTGCACCGCCAATACATGCGTCAACGCCGCAATATGCGCAGGGTCCGCCCCCAGTTCGAGCAATTGACGCGCCACGTTGCCACCCGCGAATACCGTATCCAGTTGCGAAAGCACGCGCGCCCCCTGATAAGCAGCTTCTAGCGCGGCATGGGCGCTTTCGCCACACAACCGGTCGATCACGATCAGCCCTGGTTGGCGACGCACGGCCTCCGCGATCAGGCTCGCATACGTGTAGGGCGGCTTTACGGGCAATTGCTGTGTTTGCGCTCGGAATGCACGCGGCACACGGACCACATGCGGGTCTTCTGCGACCGTCACCAGTGTAGTCTCCGGCGTGGGATGGAGCATCATGCGCACCAAAATACGGAACAACGTGCTGCGTCCGCTGGGCAACACACCCTCTTGCGCCAACAATGGGCGCGGGTCCAGCCCTGCGATAAGTGTCAGCCCTGGGCCACTGGCGACCAGTTCCGCGATCAACGGTTCGATGTCTTGCAGATGCACGAAATCGCCTAAATCAAGCATTGTGGGGCGTCCTTGAGGGGGGTGAACTCTATGGCATTCAACGATCTAGCCGCCGACCTATGGCGTGGGACGACTGGCGGTGTTTGAGGTAAATGGCACAGCATTATGCGGCAGTGTAAGGGTAAATGTTGTGCCAGCATTCTCCTGGCTGTCGAAGTTCACCGTACCGCCAAGCTGTACGGCACAATGCTTGATCAACGCTAACCCTATACCATTGCCCTTGCGTGACCCTACATTGCTGCCCCGATAAAAAGTCTGATATATCCGCAGCCGATCCGTTTCGGGAATACCAATACCATCATCCTGCACCGTAAACACTATGCGTTTTGGGGTACACACCAGTGTGACTATGACCGTACCACCGTCCTGCGTATACTGCGCCGCGTTAGCCACCAGATGCACCACTATCAGCCGGAACAGTTTGGCATCGATGGTGATCTCGCAGCTATCCGGCATGGTGACGTTTAGTGCCCGATTCGCGCCCTTGACAGCCCACACCTCAGCAACAGTTTGTTGGATGAAAGGCACAAGGTCTACCGTTGTGGTTTTGATTTCCAATTTTCCTGCTGCGGCCTGGCTGATTAACAGCAGAGCTTCCAGCAGTTCAGTCAGATGTTGGATATGGAGCCGCACGCCCTGCTGATATTTGTCACGCTGCTCAGGAGCCAGCCGGTTGTGATAGCGATGGAGAATATCGCTGTTCATCAGGATCACAGCCAATGGATTGCGAAACTCGTGTGATGCCACTGATATGAAGCGCCACTGCGCCTCTCTAAACTGCATGTCAGCAGCAGTTTGGGCCTCACGAAGTTGCTGCTGTGCCAATGCACGCCGCACTGCCAACCCTAAACGCGCCAAGCGGTCGTTGAGCAAGTAATCCGTTGCACCATGCTGCATACAATTCACTGCGATGTTTTCATTGGCGCTGTCCGTCACAACAATCAAGGGAGCATCGAGGGCATAAGTTTGCAGCAGTTCTAACGCACGCAGCCCGTCAAACTGTGGGAGCGCAGGATCAGCCAGGATCAGGTCCAAATCCGTTGTGAGGTGCGCCTGAAAGTCCGTGTCAGTGGCAACCACTGTATGCGTCACCTCAAACCCCGCCGTGTGCAGCGTGCGCAGGAGTCGATCAACCTCTTCGGGCTGATCCGCTACTATCAACACCGTCAGCGGGCCAGACATTGGAACCTCCAGAACTATCCCTCACCAGAGTTTATTATACGTGATGTGTGACAAACACGCAGGGTGCAGACCACAAATCCTATGGTTGAGTTTCTCCGGTAACAGTGATCAGGTAGACTGGGCATAAGGTGCTGTGTTATCACAGGAGGCTTGCATGCCCATAATCACGGTGAACGGCGTGGAATTGTATTACGAATTGCACGGCGATGGCGACGAGGTGGTGGTACTCAACAATGGTGTGATCGCCAGTACCGCGACCTGGGTGTATCAACTGCCCGCGCTGACGCCACACTATCGCGTGCTGCTCTACGATATGCGCGGACAGGGGCAGTCACAGAAATGGCAGCCGGGCGACCCCGATTACACCTGGGATACCCACGCCGACGATCTGGCGGCGCTGCTGGATGCGTTAGGGATCACAACTGCACACATCGGCGGCATCTCCTACGGTGGTGAGTTGACGCTGGTGTTTGCGCTGCGTTACCCGGAGCGTTGCCGGAAACTGATCGTCGCTGATTCGGTGAGTCACGTCGATCCGCAGCTTGCCGCGATTGTGGATAGTTGGGTGCGCGTGGCGGCATTGGGCGATCATGACTTGTTTTACCGCGTAACGTGGTATTGGAATTTCAGCGAGGCATTTTTTAAGGACAAATACGATTTCTTGCTCAACCGGATCGGTGCGGCGCGCAAACTGGATTTACCCTCGGTGGTGCAGTTGTGCCGCTGCTTCCTGACGTTGGACATAACCGCGCAACTGGGTACGATCCAGCATCCCACCTGCGTGATTGTCGGTGAGTGCGATCTGCTCAAGCCGGTGCATTACTCACGCACGATTGCGAAGGGTCTGCCTAACGCGGAGCCGCTGCACATCTTGCCCGGCGCGGGACACGCGTCATTTTTGGAAAACCCAGAAGCGTTTAACGCGGCAATGCTCGCATTTTTGCAGGCGGATTGAGTGCTTGTTACTCCATTACGCGCAGGGTGGAGGGAATATCCATCGCCAACATCTTGCGCATGGTGAGCAGCGGTGTGAGAGTCGTCACAACAACACCGGTAAAGATTGCCAGCGCGAGGGTCGTGGCCGAGATGGTGATCGGCATACGGATCGAGGGCACAATATGCACCAGCTTGACGGACATGAACCATGTGGAAAAGAGGACGCCCAACCCGATTCCTAACAAGGTTCCCAACACGCCTGTGATGAAGTTTTCGATCATTGCCATGCGTGTCACAGTGCGCACAGGCACGCCAAACGCGAACATCGTGGCGATCTCGCGTTCGCGCTCGTTCATGTTGATGTTGGTCGAGTTGAACGCGATCAGGAAGGCCATCACCAGCGCCGCGATCTGCACGCCGGAGAGGAACAGCACAACTTCTTCCATCACGCCTTCAGCGGACTCAACTGCCTCGCGCACGGCGATCACGGAGGCAACGCTGGCGTGATCAAAGAGCGCCGCTTTGGTCTGGGTGGCGCTCAGTTCAGGCTGTGGATTGACTTCCAGCACATTGACCATCCCCGCCAGTCCTAGCATATCCGCCTGCGCCAGGTCCATGTAGACAAACGTGCGCCATTCGTCCGCGTGTAGCCCGATTACCTGCACCTCTGTTTGCGTGAACTGGAATTCGAACAGCCCTGCGCGCTTCGGATGCTTCAGCAAGAACGTGTCGCCCACCCCGATGTCCAGATCGATAGCCGCGTTATGCGAGATGATCACGCCCGGTAGATCAGAGAGTGACGTACGCCCGCCTTCTATGATGGTCGGAGTCCACAGGTCGTTGTCCAGCGGCAGCGCTTCGAGCAGCACCTTGAAGTGTGTCGTGCCGCGTGTGGCTTGGCCGGGTAGACGGATGGCGGGTTCGGTATGGGTCAGCGCAGGCGACGCGCGTAGTGCGGTGATCTGCGGCGCGTCAATGGGGTAGAAGCTGTTGAGAAATACGGTCTGGCGTTCTGGGTGATCTTGATATACCTCGCGGCGCACATGATCCAACCCTAATAGTGTCCCATCTAGCACACCGACCAGTCCCACCAGTGTCGTGACTGCCGCCGCTACTCCCAACATCGTCAGCACAGTACGGCGCGGCGAGCGCAGCAGGTTACGCACTGGAATTTGTGTGAAGCTCTTGCCCGGTAGCGGGAACAGTGACAGGGTGGATGTCAGCCCGTTGGCCTTCGTTTTTTCGATCAGGTGTCCGGTTTTGATCGCATCCACGGGCAGCACGCGCACTGCGCGCCATACCGGAAAAATGGTTGCGGCGAAGGGCAGCACAAAACCCAACGCCGCCGCCTCGAAAAAGAGGTCCAGTTGAAACAACTGCCCCATCACCGGCAAGGGAATCAATCCGCCTATCCAGTATTCGGTCAGTCTGCCGACCAGCAGACCGAGTACCAGTCCAAACAACGCGCCAAGCACCGCGATTTGCGCACCGACGAGCAGCGGACGCACGATCAGTAACCGGGTCGGCATCCCTAATGCCATCCCGATTCCGATCTGGCGACGCTGGGCCTCGACAATACGACTGGCGAGATTAAACGTGCCCAAACTCGCACCTGCCATAAAGAGCGCGATCATCATGTCGTAGATTTGCTGGTTCATGTAGATGGAGTCGAATAGGAGTTGATAGATGGTGTCGCCGTTTTTTGTTCTGAACGTCACCCCTACCTCAGGCAACGCTTCCTGCATTACGGTTTCGATCTCGGATTGCACCAGTACGTGGTCGGCGTCGTTGGTCAGTGTCAGGACGAGATCATTCACTTCACCCGCGTGCCCGGTGATCTGTTGGGCGGTTTTCAGCGTGACCATCACCACTGCGAAACTGGCTTGCGCCCACATGCCGCCCTCTTCGGTGGTGATCATGAAATATTCCGGTGTCATGCCCAGCCCGACATAATCGAGCATCACGTCGCCGCTGAGAGTGAGCGTTCCGGCGGGGGGCAGATTGTAATACGTGCCAAAGTGGTATTCGAGAATCGCGGTGCTGTGGCCTGCGTCATTTGCGGTGAGCGCGCGTCCCTCATTGACGTAAATGCCGTTGATTTGCGGTCCTGTGTCCGTCACTGTGCCCGTCACATCCACGCCGAGCAACTTGCCGCGCACCAGAATTTGCTCATCGCCCGCCATCACGCTGATAAACGTATCGGTTTTGAGGCGCGGCTCAAGCGCAACTAACCACTCGGCGTGTGGGATGCTCTGTACGGCGTCCACAAATGTCGCGCGGTCCACGTAGGTGTTCGGCGGCAGCATGACGCGCAGATCGTACATATTCAGCAGGTCATAGCTGGCTTCGGCTGATTCCAACCGCCAGGGAGTCGTGCTGCCCAGACCCACGTAGGTTGCTGTACCGAGCGCGATGATCAGCGCGATGGCGGAGACTTGCAACCAGCGTTCGCGCAAATCGCGCCATGACCAGCGTAACCAGAAGACAAGCTGCTTTAGCATTGGCGCTCAGTCCTGATGCTGTTCGCGATACCAGAAATATTCCAGCACTTTGACCGCCATTGAGAGTGAAAGCGTAAGGACCAGATATGTCAGTGCAACGACATTGTAGACCTGGAAGAAGGTGAAGGTACTCGCGGCGTAGGTTTGTCCCTGGCGCGTGATGTCTTCCACGCCCAGGATCGACACGAGCGAACTTTCTTTGAGCATGGCAATGAAGTCGTTCGCTAACGGCGGGATCACGACGCGGATCGCTTGCGGCAGCACGATCAGGCGCAGCACCTGCCAGCGCGTCATGCCCAGGCTCTTGGCGGCTTCGTGCTGCCCCACTGAGACGCTTTCAATGCCCGCGCGGAAGACCTCTGACAGAAACGCGCTGTAGGAGATCGCTAACCCGACGATGGCACGGTACTCATTGGGGAAGCTGCGGATATTAAATTCAGCAAATTTGGAGCCGATGCCCTCAAAGGTCAGGGTTTGCGTCCAGTTGCCCGTGATAGTGATCGTGATTTTGAGCCATGTCAGCCATGCGCCGAAGTCGTTGCCCACCTCGGTCAGCTTCGGAATCGCTGCCAGCGCCATGTAGCACACCAGCACCAGCGTCGGGATGCCGCGCACCGCCTCGACATAGAAAGTTACGATCTGGTAGACCAGCATGTTGCGTGAACGTCGCAGCAATGCCACGAACAGCCCTAGCACAGCGGCAATACCATACGCCACCAATGATACCCAGATTGTAGTCCAGATGCCCTGTTTGACCGCTTTCCACACAATTGGATAGGGGTGTTTGTCAGAGACATTCAGTACAAATACGATGATCAGCAGCGCCAGGACTAACAACCACCAGGGCGCGCGTGAGAGGCGGCGAATGAGAATATTGCGCTTATGGGGGTTCGGGCGCGAGTCGGCGGGCGTATTGAATGTGGTAGTCATGCCATTGTCCGAGCGTGTGTACATCAGGCGCGTGTGTCCCTAATGATACTTGGCGAGGGCGGTTCGTTCAACCACGAGGTGCGCCATCTGATACTTTCGCGTTCGGCGGCGCGTTTGCTATAATGCTGCGCAAGCATGATCGTGAACCTCTATGGGAAGGGTGGTAGACGTTGTGAGTACGGAAAAATCGTCACACCGGTTGTTGATTGTTGATACGGATGCGCCGCTGGTGGATACACTGGTGTTGCATTTCAAAAACGAAGGCTACGAGGCGCAGGGCGCAACCAGTGGCGCAGAAGGGTTGAAATTGGCGCAGTCGATGCGACCCAGCTTGATCCTGCTGGCTGCGCGCCTGGACGATATGGCGGGTTTGGACGCGTTTCGCGAGCTGCGCGATATGCCGCGCACGGGGCATATTCCCGTGATGATGCTGGCGGGGCGCAGTGAGGCCGTGCTGCAAAACAAGATTCTCGAAGAGGGTGCATACGACTTCATCGAGAAGCCGGTTGATCTGGACATTCTGACGCTGACAGTGCGTAACGCGCTGCGTCGTGCCGAGCGCGAAGGCTTGACCGAGCCGCGTACCGGGTTGCCCACCGACCGCCTGATCCGTGAACGGCTGGCGGCGCTCGAAGATGAAAAGGGTTGGTATCGCATCGATCTGACGATTACCGAGTTTAGCGTCTTCCGTGATTTGTATGGCTTCGTGACGGCGAATGAGGCGCTGCGCTTTGTGGGTAATCAGATCGCGCAGTTAGTCACCGAACACGGAACTGCTGAGGATTTTGTGGGGCATCACACCGGCACGGAAAATTTCATGGTGATCACCAAGTTAGGGATCGGTCCTCAACTACGCGAGGTACTCAAAGCACGCATCACGCAGGAGCTTGAATCGTTCTACAATTTTGAGGAGCGCGAGCGCGGGCATGTGTTGATCGAAGATGGCACGGGTGGCACGGTGCAAAAGCCGTTGATGTCGGCAGCGGTGGAGATCACCGAAGGGGAAGTAGACCCCGATGCGCCGCCAGTTTCGGCAGCCAAAAGTGCTAGTGCGGACAGCGCGGACGACACCACCAGCGAGAAACCGGCTCCCGCCGACGATGCTAGTGCTGCCTCTAGCAGCGATCCCTGGGTGGACACCGCAGAAGCCTCCGGCGATAAGGGCGATGATGCCGGTGGCGGCGCAAACAGCGATCCATTTGACTGGTGAGCGCGGCGTAGGCGACCTCGCAGTAGCGCGATACAGAAAAAATGGCTCTCTGGGATTTGGCGGGGTGAATTCGGCAAACAATACCCCCACATTTGGTGGCTACCCCGCGAAATCCTAAAGACCCCAAAAATCACCTCCTGCGTTTGGGCTTGCAGGAGGTTTTGTAGGTGCGTCAGTCTAATTACCATCGATGGTTAGTCGCCATCGACCAGCGTGCCGATGCGCTTGCCGGTAACAGCGTCCAGCAGGCTGTGATCGTCCCAAATGTTGATCACAATCAATGGCATTTTGTGATCCATGCAGAGCGCAATCGCGGTCAGGTCCATCACGCGCACGCGGTATTTGATCGCGTCCGAGTAGCTAATCGTCTCGAATTTTGTGGCGTCGGGGTTGGTTTTGGGATCGGCGGTGTAGATGCCATCGACCTGTGTGCCCTTGATCAGCACTTCGGCATCGGTCTCCATCGCGCGGAGTGCGGCGGCGGTGTCAGTGGTGAAGTACGGGTTGCCTGTGCCACCCGCGATGATCACGGTGCGCCCTTTTTCCATGTGCCGGACCGCGCGCCCGCGAATATATGGCTCGGCGACCTGGTTCATGGTGATCGCGGTCTGTACACGGGTGGGCACGTCCACTTTTTCCAGCGCGTCGCGCAGTGCCAGGCCATTCATCACAGTGGCGAGCATGCCCATATGATCGGCAGTGGACTGGGCCATGCCCTGTTGCACGCCAACGCTGCCGCGCCAGAGATTGCCTGCGCCGATGACGATGCCGACCTGCACACCGAGATTGTAGACATTCTTGATTTTCTGAGCGATGACGCGGGTCTGATCGGGGTCGATGCCAAAGCCTTGCGGGCCAGCCAGCACCTCGCCGCTGAGTTTGAGCATGATGCGGTGGTAGCGGGGTTGGGTCATAAGGTCCTCGCGATAATCTGACAACGGGTGGGGATAGTCGCAAAAAAAAGGGGATTAGGCAACTCCCTAATCCCCCTCTAGTGTATACAGTCGATCTACTCGGCGGCTTCCTCGCCGCCTTCGCCAACTGCGATGCGGAAGAACTGACCGATGGTGATATTCTCGCCGAGTTCGGCGATCACCTGCGTGATCAGGTCACGGATCGTCACGCTGTCATCCTTGATGAACGGCTGATCAAGTAGCACGATGTCTTCGTAGAACTTGCCCATGCGCCCTTCGATGATCTTATCAACGATGGTTTCGGGCTTGCCTTCGTCCAGGGCACGACGACGCTGCATGTCGCGCTCGGCTTCGATCACGGCTTCCGGCACATTGTCGCGGGTGAGGTAGCGCGCGCCAAGATTGGCGATCTGCAACGCGATATCCTTCGCCAACGCGGTGAACTGCTCAGTTTTGGCAACGAAGTCAGTTTCGCAGTTCAGCTCAACCAACACCGCAAGACGCTTATTGTGATGCGTGTAGGCATACACAATGCCTTCGTTCGTGGCACGACCTACGCGTTTGGCGGCCTTCGCCAGCCCTTTTTCGCGCAGGAAATCGGCGGCCTTGTCCATGTCGCCATCAAACTGAGTCAGGGCTTTTTTGCATTCCAGCGGACCCACCCCGGTACGTTCACGCAGTGCTTTGACCATCTGGGCCGTAATCGTCATCGGCTAGTTGTCCTCACTCTCTGTCTTTTCTTCGGTTGCATCTTGCTGTTCATCATCTTTGTCTTCGTTGTCGCCAACAAAGTCCAGATCACCGCTGCGCAGCTTCTCCAGGGTGGCTTCGCCCAGATAGGCTTCGTCGTTTTCGACTTCGGCCATAACCTCTTCGAAATCGACCTCTTCGCCGTCTTCCAGGTCTTCTTCCATGCGCGTCTGGCGCAGAGCCACGCCTTCGAGTACCGCAGTAGCCATCGTCGCCGTCAACAGTTTGATCGCGCGGATCGCGTCGTCATTGGCGGGGATGATGTAGTCAATTTGATCCGGGTCGCAGTTGGTATCAACCAGCGCGATCACGGGAATGTTCAGGATGTTAGATTCTTTGACGCCGGTATCTTCACGGCGCGTGTCCACGACAAACACCAGGTCGGGCAGGCGGGACATGGTGCGCAGACCACCGAAGCGGAGTTCCATCTTCTCCATTTTGCGGTCCAACAGCAGACGTTCTTTCTTGGTCAGCGCATCGAACTGGCCTTCTTCACGCTGTTGTTCGAGGCGCTTCATGGTTTCCAGGCGCTCACGGACGGTGCGCCAGTTGGTGAGCGTGCCACCCAGCCAACGCTGGTTGACATACGGCATACCGCAACGTCCGGCTTCAAACGCGATGGTTTCCTGTGCCTGACGCTTCGTGCCGACAAATAGCAGCGTCCCGCCATCGGCGACAGTGTCGCGGATTCTGGCGTAGATTTCGTCGATGAAGACGATAGTCTGCTGCAAGTCAATAATGTGGATGCCGTTACGTTCGGTGAAGATGTACGGCTTCATTTTGGGGTTCCACTTACGCGCACGGTGGCCGAAGTGGACGCCCGTCTCCAGTAGAGCTTTCATAGAGACTGCTGGCATTAGGTTTAGTTCCTCTCTGAATTGTGTTTTGTCGTTCACACCGCTCAACCTCCGCCCGAATCCAGCATCGCGGCTGAACAACACAGGCAAAGTCCCGGTGTGTGATTTTGGGGTCTGTGAGGCGCGCACAAAAGTATGCTGAAAGCAACCTGCGCCGCAGAGTGACCCGGCGCAGCATTGTATCATAAGCCTTGCATGGCAACAAGGCTCCATCTGAGTCATTACAGAGTGTCAGAAGTCATTTGACAACCTCACCCCCCGGCCCCCTCTCCACACGCGGAGAGGGGGAGCATG
>CBEVZO010000036.1:0-12047 GCA_965554365.1 uncultured Anaerolineae bacterium | reverse complement strand
TGTGGCAGGGCTGTTTTCAGTGCCTCAATGCCATCCAGGTAACGTCCATTCATGATCGTTCCCAGTATAGCCACGCCCAACGCGCCGCCTAACTGACGGGTGGTGTCATTCATGGCCGACCCAACTCCGGCCTTACTCACCGGTACAGAACCCATGATCGAGTCAGTCGCCGGACTCATGGCAAATCCCATACCCGCCGCCAGAATGATTTCACCCAACGCCACCGTCGTATAGGCTGTATCGACCGCGTACATTTGGGACATGAACAGCAGGCCACCGGCTGCAATCAAAATGCCGAGGGCTACTGTCCGCTTGGTACCAAGCCGTGCGCTCATGCGCGACGATGAGGCCGACACGACAGCCAGCGTAATTGCTAAGGGAACCATGCGCAGCCCTGCTTCCAGCGCGGAGTAGCCCTGGACGGTTTGTAGATACTGGCTGAGGAAGAAGATCGAGCCAAACATGCTGAACATGATGAACGTCATGGCAATGTTGGCCCCGGTGAACGACATGTTCTTGAAGAAATGCAGCGGCAACATGGCGTTTGGGCTGCGGTTCTCCCACCAGGTGAAAATCGTCAGCAGCACTGCCGACACGCCAAAGGCGATCAACACATCCGGATCGGTCCATTCGCCCATACCGGCCTCGATGATGCCGTAGATCAACGCGAACAGGCCGGGTACTGAGAGCAAGACGCCTGGGATGTCAGGCTTGGGCGCGTGCTCATCTTTGGATTCTGCCAGGAAGAAAGCACCACCGATCAACGCGATGGCGACCACCGGCAGGTTCACGAAAAAGACTGAGTTCCATGCGTAGTGTTCTAGAAGCACGCCTCCGACGACAGGCCCGATACCGACTCCGAGTCCAAAGATAGCGGCCCAGATGGCGATAGCCTGAGAGCGTTCTTTACGCGGAAACGTCGCGGTGATGATGGAGAGGGTCGCGGGCATGATAGTAGCGCCGCCGATGCCGAGAAATGCGCGTGCTGCGATCAGCATTTCGGTTGAGGTGGCTAGCGCGGCCCATAGCGAACCAATACCAAACATGACCAGTCCGAATTGCAACGCCCGTTTGCGTCCTATCTTGTCGCCAAACGATCCCATCGTCAGCAAGAGCGCGGCGAACACGAGTACATAGGCGTCAACAATCCACTGTAAATCGCTGGCTGATGCGCCGAGATCGTTTGAAATTGATGGCAAAGCCACGTTGAGAATTGTGTTGTCCAGACTGATGACAATCAGCGAAATGCCGATGAAAATCAGTCCGATCCAGCGTTTCGAGTAGCCGGGTTGTTGTTGATAGGTGGTTTCAGCAGACATTAGTGTTCCTCCTGTGCGCTAGTGACCTAACGCTCATTCATTTGCTCGGGCAAAAAATCCGGTGAGTACTTGTTCATTCATGGTCATGAGCTGCTCCGGCGTAAAGCCGACAACAGAGTCGAAATCAACTAGCACAGACAGTTGCGCGTAACCGAACATGGCAGACGCGATCATCCAGGCGGCCAATTGAGCCTCGGTTTCATTGCGGAAAAATGAGTGGATGCAAGCCACCAGCCCGCTATGAAATTCGGTGAGTTTCTTACGGACTATCGTGCGTTCTTCAGCAGTCAGCAGCGAAAACTCGGCGGCAATCCAACACCAACGTTTCAAATCATCGAGTCTCCTCGACGACACACGTTTTCCGATACCCCTTACGGTTTCTGCTAATGTGCGCTTGCTTTCACATCCTTGTAGCACTGCTTTCAGATCGGGCGTGTGATGTTCTAGCACCGTTAGCAGCAGCTCATGCTTGCCGCTTTTGAAGTGGCAATAGATGGCAGCGACCGTACACTTGGCCCCTTCTGCAATCTGGCGCATAGAGGTAGCATGATAGCCTTGGAGTGCGAATAGGCGCTGGGCTGTTGTGACAATGACGTCGCGACGGTTCGGTTTTGGAGTCATCGGTTTACCTGTTGACTGATCATCATGAGGCGAGTGCCGCCGAGAAGCTGCTCAGCACCAACAGGCCTACACCCAGACCGAGATTAGTGCGCAGCACAATATCCTTGTAAGTCATACGATCCCCCATCTTTCCAGCCTGCCGCTGAACAGCTTGTATAGCCGTTTTCTAGGCTCTATCATGTCACAGGGCTGTGGGTCTGTCTTCGACTTTTGTCGGATTGGACATCGTCGTTTTCCTTATGAACTGTTTATGAGATCAGCCTGGCTACTTTTCCCGTATTAGTCAGATGTAGGCCGTGCTTGGATTGCGGCTCTTTTGCTCACATTGCGTTTACGGCGGCGTTGCCATTTGGTTAAATAAGGCAGGAGGAATAGATAAGCGCCTGTTATGGCCAGTGTTATCATCATGATTTGCTGAGCCCGCTGTGCGACATTGCCCACAGGTGTACCCTTTGTAAATGCCAGCATGATAATAATGGCGATGAAGGGCAGTGCTAACCAGCGGTGATATTTACGCATATACTTGTTTAGAATTTTCATGATGTTAGTCTCCTGTATTTGTCAATTTGCGTTGCTAATGATACTGATGTGGTGTGAAGAATAGCCGTTTTGGACTTTTATTGTAGGAACCGTGTTCTCAGGCATGGCCCTTGGGCGTATCGCAATTTCTGTATGATTTCAACCACACGCGCCACTTGACCCATAACTCGATGAGCAGTCCTTGTTTCACCCAGGCCTGATAACGCTCAGCCTTGAGCGTGACATTGGCATCACACTGTTCCTCGCGCGCTATCTGGCAAATTCGATCTGCCGGACGCCCCCGTTCTAGTCGGGCTGTATAGGAAATTCCCGCCCCGGTCAGAATATTCCTGCCGCAACTTTTCCGCCCTACTTGGTGTGTGTGCCCAGGAAAACCAGGCGCGTCTCTGCTTTGACGCCGCGTTGTGCGCCATCCGGGGTGCGTATGATCACGCCGGGTTCGATTTCGATGCGTGTTCCGTCTACAGTCATCCAGCCACTGCCTTCAATGAAGTAGTACACGGCAGAAGAAGCAGGATGGGGGGGGATGTGTTGACCGGGTTCCAACCCGACGAGTACCATTTTGACCTTGTCGTCTTCGAGCAGCGGTTGCGGCTGAAGACCATTGCTCGAGAAAACAACTTTTTCTTCCCAGTGGAATTTCATTTTCTGCATGGTTTCACTTTCCTTTCTTGACGTGTATTATGATTTGGAACGGACGTTCAATCGCTTGTGCCGGGCAGATAAGCTCGCAATAGCCGGTGTAGTCACACCGATGAGGCTGTGTTACGCGGGCTGTCCGGCCAACCAGTCTGAGCGCTCCGTTGGGGCAGGCTTGTATGCACAACCCGCAACCGGTACACCGATCCTCATCAATTTGGGGAACCGGAAGTGGGTCCCGTTGTTGTTTCGGCTGTGGCATGACCTTCTCCTAAAAAGCAAATCGCCCAGGGTGCTTACCGTACACCCTGGGCGAGTAACTGTCTTCGACTTTTGTCGGATTGGATGGGGTCAAATGTCGAGACCTGCTTTATTTTCCAGTTGCTCCTTATCAAGAATTTGAATCTGATGTCGTTCGACTTTGATAAGTCCCTCCTGAGCCAGCGAGCGCAGGGCACGACTAATGACGTCAGGCACAGTGCCCAGTCGTGCCGCCATTTCAGCCTGTGTTGCCCAGCGCTGGCGAGTGAGCGTGTCAGTCTGAACTTGTTCGAGTATTAACCGGGCCAGGCGCGATTCGACGGTTCGTAGTGACAGGTCTTCCACCAATTGGATCAGGTGTTGTACACGGTTGGCAAGATCTTGAATGACCGCGTGGGCTAAGCTGGGATGGTCATCTAATAGCTGGAGCATGATACTTCGCTGGATGATCCAGATAGTGGATGATTCAAGCGCGATGACGGTCGCTGGATTTGACATGCTAGTAAAAACACCGACCGCACTAAAGGCTTCACCGGGTCCCAAGAAATTCAGGACTTGTTCGCGACCATCAGGTGACATTTTAATGGCTTTTAACCACCCGCTTTGGACTACGCACAACCCGCTGCTAGGCGCTCCTTCGAGAAAGACGATCTGTCCGGCATCATAAGAACGCTGTAGGGCGGCACGGGCGATTGATTGGAGGATCGTTTTATCCAGAATCCCAAAATATGCTATCGATGACAGCAATTCCGTTACTCGTTGCAGGTTATGGGGATCGGTCATGCGTTTCTTCCTCCGTGACAGCGTGCATCGTGTGCGAATGGGCTTGTGGGTTCGCAGTATACCAAATCTGAACCGGCAGCCGTGTACAGCCATCCAGTAATGCGATAATTTTACCCGCTAGCGGATGGTTCGGCAGGTCTTTGAGCAGATCCATTTTCCGGATCAGTGCGTCCAGGGTCTGACGCTCCCGACACGGATCTGTTGGATCGGGTTGGCTCAGGCTAAACCGGGAGATGCAGCAAAATCGACTTAAGTCGAAGACGTACGAACCACTTGATGTTATGGTCAGGGTGAAATCGTTAAGCAGATACAATTCGGTCGGCGGCAGGGTTCGTCGACCCCGTTTCAGGAGCGTCTGAGTGTGCGCTTGTTGCTTCTCAACATCGTTCTTGGAATTGCGGTCTGCTGGTCAGCGGCGCCATTGTTGCGCCTGGCGTAGGGCCGCCGTTGGCCTGAATCGATTGTCTGGTGTGGAGTATTCAATCGTAATCAAAAAGGAGCAATGACCATGCGGTCAATCAGAAGTTTCGTGGTTATCGGTGTGCTAGTCGGGTTATTCGGAGGCGTCGCGTTTGGAGTCAATGGTGCGAGCGCCCAGGACACTGCTAATGCCTACCGTTGGGACATTTTCCAGTTCGTTGACGACGAGCCTTTCATAGAACCCTTCGCGTCTGGGGAGGGAGGCGTCGCCTACGCCTACGCCCAGGACGGCACGATAATCATGCTCACTGGTTCTGGGACTTTTCAACTGGATGACCCCACCGCAGTAACTGGCGGCGGATTGTGGACGACCTTCCCGTCGCACGGTTTGGCGCCTACGGGGGAGGGGACGTACACCGTGACAGAGTTAATCAGCTTCGTGGAAGCACCGGGCACCATCCCTCCTGTCATCGGGGACACCATCGCTGAGCGCACAGATGCGCGTGCGGGGCTGGCCGTGATGCGCATCGTCTATGCAGATGCAGACGGAAACCCGGCTGGCTCCGGTGTACTCACAGTGAGCAGCCGTCTTGCGAAAGACTCGCCTGCTGCGATATTTGTCGGGGTCACAGTAACCAAAGATTTCACGGCCTTCTGGGACCGGTTCGAGCCGGTACGCGGCGTTAACGCCAATCGCGCAAATTTCCACGTTATCCCTGAGACCACCGACTAGCACAAGCGGCGGGGGACAGGGTCAGCTCAATTTCCGACAAAATTCATGGAACAAGGATTGCTCAGATGCACGCTCAGTGTGCATCTGAGCAATTGTTTTTTGGAAACCGTATGTGCCGTACACAGGAGACGAAACATCAATCTTACATCCGGCCAGAGCCTCAACATATGATGTTAGTCAATCAAGGTGGCTGAGCCACCGTGTTGGCGCGCTGAGTCGATAAATTGAACAAGATTACGCGACGTACGACGAGGCAGGGGAGTAGCAATGGGGGGGGCAGTTGGTAGCAGCATAAACGGTGCAAGGTCGCCAACTGCCTCGACCGCCTCGCGCACAAGCCGATCGATTGTTTCCGGTTCAGCCCGTTCGATGTCATCTAGCTGCACATTACCCATAATAACCAGCGTGTTGCCGACGCGCTCTGCCAGTTCGTGCAGCGTGATGTCTCCGGTCACATGCGGTGGCGATTCGCACGGATCAATCGCATCGACACCCAATTCCAGAAAATCATCTACCAGTGCGCTAATTGGCCCATGACAGTGATAGGATAGTCCACAAAAACACAAGGAGGTTTCGACCCGCGCGTTTGCTTTGCAGTAGTTCAGCCTGGTGGCATACAATTACTGGATACGTTGTTTCTCAGCGTCAGTCAGATGAGCAGACGCTCGCCGGTCTGGACGCGCCACAGTGTTGCATACGGGCCATCCCCCGCAATCAGATCGTCGTGCCGTCCTTTCTCGCGCAATGTGCCATGTTCCAGCACGAAAATGCGATCCGCGTTGCGCACAGTTGACAGACGGTGCGCGATTACAATCGTTGTGCGCCCCACGATGATACGCTCCAATGACCGCTGAATCGCCGCTTCGGTTTCGTTATCTACCGACGAAGTGGCCTCATCCAGAATCAGCACGGGCGGGTTTTTGAGCAACGCACGCGCAATCGAAATACGCTGCCGCTGCCCCCCGCTGAGCTTCTGCCCGCGCTCGCCCACAATCGTATCGTAGCCCTGCGGCAGGTCCAGAATAAACTCGTGCGCTTCGGCGATCTTGGCCGCCTCGACAATCTGCTCGCCGGTCGCGTTGAACGTGCCATAAGCGATATTTTCGCGTACTGTACCGTGAAACAGGAACACGTCCTGACTCACCAACCCAATCGCGCCGCGCAAATCCGCCAGATTCAGCGTGCGAATATCGCGTCCATCCAGCGTCACGGCCCCAGATTGCACATCGTAGAAACGCAGCAGCAGCTTGATCACGGTGCTTTTGCCCGCGCCCGTTGCGCCGACAATCGCGGCGGTGTCACCGGGGGGAATGTGCAGCGAAAGCCCCCGAATCACATGCTGGCCTGTCCCGTTACCATAGGTGAACTGCACGTCCTCAAACCGCACTTCGCCGCGCACAGACTCCACTGGCAGCGTCGCGCCGCCATCATTGATCCGCGACTGCACGTCGAGCAGGTCCAGGATGCGGGCCGTAGACGCCATCGCGCGCTGGAATAGATCGAGCGTTTCGCCCAGGCTGGTCAGCGGCCACAGCAAGCGCTGCGTCATGAAGATCATCACGCTGTACACACCCACGTTTAGCTCACCATCCAGCGTCATCCGCCCGCCGAAGACCATGATCGCCAGGAAGCCGATCACGATCACCATACGGATGATCGGCACAAACGCCGAACTGAACGTGATCGCCCGCTGGTTGTTCGCGCGATAGACTTCGCTCTCGGCGCGGATACGCTCGACTTCGTGTTGCTCCGCCGTGAAGCTCTTGATCGTGGCAATACCGCTAATGTTGTTTGCCAACTGCCCGTTGAGAATGCCCACCTGCTCACGCACGGCAGCATAACGCGGTGCAAGCTGTCGCTGGAACCGGATCGATCCCCAGATGATGATCGGCATTGGCAGCACCGCCAACCACGCGACACCCGGCGCAATAGCAAAGAACATACCACCGATCACCAGCACTGTGGTTGCCACCTGGATTAGATTGTTGGCCCCGATGTCGAGGAAACGTTCTAACTGGTTGATGTCGTCGTTGAGGACTGAGAGTAAGCCGCCCGTACTCTGATCTTCGAAATACGCGAGTTCCAGGTCTTGTACATGCGCATATGCGTCAACGCGCAGGTCATGCTCGACGGTCTGTGCGAGGTTGCGCCAGTAAATCTGGTAGATGTACTGGAACACCGATTCCCCGACCCAGATGAACAGCGTCAGTCCGGCCAGCACGAGCAGTTGCTCCTCAACGTTTGACACGCCCAACTTGGCGATGAACGAGTCTTCGCGCTCGACGGCGATATCGACAGCCGCCCCGATCAACATTGGCGGCGCGAGGTCGAACACTTTGTTGAGAATCGAGAACAGCGTTGCCAGAAGAACCGTGCGGCGGTGTTTACGGGCATAACTTAATAAGCGCACCAGGGGAGATGCTTGAGCCATGAGGGTTTTGCCTTAATGTTAGCGTTATCACCTTACACAATAGCAGATTGTAGCGCATCCGCGTGCAAACCCCTACGTCCTTATTTTGGCAGTGTATACAAAACTGACTCTGCGCCATAAATGGGATGAGACTTCACTCCACGCGCAAGAATGGGGGTAAACCTTACGTCGCCAGCCGATACCCGATCCCCGGCACGGTCAGGATCAACTCTGGATCGCTGGGGTCCAGCTCCACTTTTTCACGCAGACGGCGGATATTAACCGTCACGACTTGTTCCGTGTCCGGCGAATTGTCGTAGCCCCACACCGCGTCGAGAATCTGGCCCCGGCTCAGCACCTGGTTTGGATTCTGTGCGAGATACGTCAGCAGGCGCAGTTCAGTCGGCGTGAGGTGCAGATCATGCTCGCCACGCAGCACTTGCCCGCGCCCCCGGTCGATCACCACATCGCCCGCGTACAGCAAATCGCCCTCGCCGAGCGCATACTCACCGTAAGCACGGCGTAACTGCGCGCGTATCCGCGAGAGTAGCTCACGCAGGCTGAACGGTTTGGTCATATAATCGTCCGCGCCCATCTCTAACCCGATAATCTTGTCCATCTCGTCGGAGCGCACAGTGAGCATGATGATCGGCTGATGAATGCCAAGCTGGCGCATCTGGCGGCAGAAATCGAACCCGGAGCCATCCGGCAGCCGCACATCCAGCACGATCAGGTGCGGCGTGTGATCGCGCGCATAGGTCACGCCACTGGACCCGTCAGCTTTCCAGATCGCGTTATAGCCTTCGCGTTCCAACCCGGTTTGCAGTCCGCCCGCGATACCGGGATCATCTTCAATCAGCAAAATCGTGTGAAACCCTGTCATGCGCTTGCCCCCTCAGCACGCGGCAGTCGTACCGTGAAACGCGTACTGCCCGCTTTGCTCTCCACCGTGATCGTCCCGCCATGCTCCTCGACAATGGCTTTGGTGATCACCAGTCCCAGACCATTACCGGGATACGACGCCACATTGCTCGCGCGATGGAAGCGGTTGAACAGCCGGGGCATCTCGTCGGGCGGAATCCCGATCCCGGTGTCCGATACCCACAGCCGGATGCTCTGGGCGTCTGCGTCCAGCCCCAATGTCACTGTGCCGTCGTGCGGCGTGAATTTGAGCGCGTTGTCCAGCAGGTTTTCAAATAACCGCGAAAACTGTGCGGCGTCGGCTTGTGTTGCCACCGGAGTGGGCGGCGCTTCGAGTACGAGGTCCACCCCGTTTTGCTCCGCGCGAGAGGCATAACGTTCGTGCATCTGTTGTGTCAGTGCTGTCAGGTCTACAGTAGTACGTGCAGGTTTTTCGTCCTGTGCCTCGATCCGTGCCAGCGCGAGCAGCCCTCGCGTGAGTGTTTCCAGCCGCGTGAGTTCGGTTTGCGCATGAGCGATATCCGCGCGAAACTCGTCGGGATGATCGCTGGCAGCAGCCAGTTCAAGATTCGTGCGCAGCGCGGTGATTGGGGTATTGATCTCGTGTGCGGCATCGGCCACAAACCGTTTGAGCGTGACCACCGTATTCTCGACACGTTCCGCCATTGTATTGAACGTTCGCGCCAGCAAACCCAATTCGTCGCGGCGATCCACATCGGCACGTACCGAAAGATCACCCTCGGCCATGCGCGCCGTGTTCTCCGCCAGTGCCAACACTGGTTGGCTAATGCGGCGGCTGGTGAACCACCCCGCAACCCCGGCCAGCAGCACCGCGATCAGGCCCGCGACCACCGCCCGCTCGGCAACATCGTTCACGATCTCCGTGCCAAATGCTGGCCCCTCCGACATTTCGAGATAACCCAGCACCTCACCCGTGTGACGATCCATCAGCGGCACCGTCACCACAACGTTAGTATGCGAACCTTGCGACGTTTCGCCGGTCAGAATCTGATCAAGCGCCCCGCGCCGCGACATCAGCGGATAGCGCTGCCATGCCGGTTGCTCTCGCTCACCTTCCGGCGGAGTGAACTCCCCCTGCTGAATGAAAAGATAGGTTCCCTCCTCCACCACCACCTCACCATACACGGAGAAGTCGCCATCCAACCCACCCGGACGGCTACCCGGCCACCCGCCTATAACTATATCTGTAGGAAGCGGCACGCTGTCAAAATTCTGTGACTTGCGGTATTCCAGATTGACGGTGTTCCAACCGGCAACTGATCCCGAATCAACGATCATCTGTTGATCGACATCCAACAACCGCACCCGCGCCAACCCTACAAATGCGTAAATATCCACCGCCCCTTGCAGCACATCCTCCGGCGGATCGTCACGCAACAGCAGCTCGGCGCTGCGCTTGACAATGTCCGCGCTGGCGTGCATATAGTCGCGCTCGCGCTGGTCGTAGTAGCTGCGCAGCGTGAACAGCAGCAGCCCGCCCAACGCCAACGCCGCCAGTAGCGCGATCCCGGCGTAGCTCAGCAGCAAACGCCAGCGGATGGAATAGAGGTTGGTGATCGGTTTTTCGCGGTTTTTCGCGGTGGTCATTGGTCATGCTCCACAAATCAGCTTGGTCTCATTGTACCCCAGGCGAGAGCCACATCACGGCCCCCTCCTTGCACAGGGTGTTTTTACGGTGCGGCGGGGGATTCGGCCTTGTAGAATATCCAGGGACCGCCCTCGATGCACGAAATCTGCATGAAGTTGTCGTCTAGTGGATACACATACCAGTGATAGAAGCCTTCCAACGGCAAGTTGGTGGCGATATCGATAGTGTCATTCTGGCGCAGTTCGACCAACTGCTCATACTGCGTTCCATCCGGCAAGTAAATGCGAATCAGGTATTTGGGTGCTTGCGGACCCCGCCAGTTGAAGGTCAGCGAGCCGGTGGTCGACACAGTAGATGAGCCGTCGAACGGCGTCAGTGCTTCCCAGGCCACGCAATCATATTCCGGCTGCGCAGGATGTGCGTCACCCGGCACATGTAATACCTGCCCAATCACAATCAGGTTTTTGTCTGTGATGCAGTTGCCCGCCGCCAGATCGTCGACCCACGTCCCATATTGCGCCGCGATGCCGGAGAGCGTGTCTTCAAACTGCACGGTGTAGGTCAGCGGCCAGTCCGCGCGCGGTTCGCAGCCCGGCGTCGAGGTTGGTGTCGGCGACTCTGCGCCTTGCAGCCCCGGAATCGACACGCTGACATTCGTCGTCAACGTCGGCGTCAGACTCGGAATCGGGGACGCGGTGGGCGTTGGCGTCGGCGGCTCGAAGGTGGGCGGCGGCTTGAGCGTCTGCGACGGTGTGAGCGACGGCAGCGGCGTATACGGCGGGATCGTCTCCGTCGCGGTGAGCATCAGCGTCGGTGTGGCGGAGCTTTCCGCGTTCTGCGCCAACGTCGAATCGTCTATATCTGGGGGGCTGCTGAGCGAAAACAACGCGCCCACACCTATCGAACCAATCACCAATACCATCGCCAGGGTCAGTTTTCCGGCTGTTCTAAGCATATGTGTCCTCCGGTTGGGATGCGGGTGTTTCATCTTGCGTTGGGGTGTCACGCCGGACGATTTTGCCATCCAGCAGGTCATACACCGTATCAGCGAATTCCACAATCAACGGATCGTGGCTCACAATTACGAATGTTGTATCTTCGGCGGCGGCAATCCCGCGAAACAGCGCCAGAATCCGGCGTGTGGCCGCGGTATCCAGGCCGCTGGAGGGTTCGTCCGCCAGGATCAGCCGCGACTGCATGGCGAGCGCGCGCGCAATCGCCACACGCTGTTGCTGCCCGCCGCTGAGTTCTTCGGGCATGTGATCAGACCACGCGGTCAGCCCGACTGCTGCGAGTGCCGCCTTCGCCCGCCGCCGCCGTTCAAAGTAGCTCAGACCCGGCAACCGTAGCGCGAGATCGATGTTTTCTAGCGCGGAATAGGTTGGCAGCAGTGTCGCGCTCTGGAAGATGAAGCTCAGTTGCTTGCGGCGCAGTTTGGCGCGCCGACGGTCGTTCATGCGTCCGATGTCTTGGCCCAGGACAGTAATCTGCCCCGCGTTGGGGCGGTCCAACGCGCCGATCAGATTCACCAGCGTGGTTTTGCCGCTGCCCGATGGTCCGTACAATGCGACCAGTTCGCCCACATGCACGTCGAGGTCCACCCCGCGCAGCACATGCAGACTGCCAAAACTGCGCTCAACCCCGCGCACCTGTACACTGAGTTCGTCTTTCACTCGTGGGACTCCTGTTTCTTTGCCCGTCCGTTGCGCCAGAACCGCAACCCGCGTTTGCTGTGGCCGTTGCGTCCTTTGCGCGGGAGCATATCTTGCAGAATCGAGTCGGTGTCATCGG
>CBEVZO010000035.1:0-12179 GCA_965554365.1 uncultured Anaerolineae bacterium | reverse complement strand
TCGATCACCAGATCGGCGTCAACGCGGGTTGGGATCAGCGCATGGTCGATCTCACGCTGTATCGCGGGCAAGTGCTGCGGCTGCGGTTCCGCGTCAACGCCGGTGTGCGCTTGGAGCCTGATCCGGTTGTGGTCACTGAGACTCCGTTGCCGGATGACACTGCGCCGGACGGACCAGCACCAGCACCAGCAAACATCATCCCAGAGGGCTACTGGATCGACAATGTGACGATCCAGTACGCCGAGTTGATCCCGGAAACCTTCACCGCGTTTATACCGGAGCTTCTGGGGCCGCGCACGCTGATGGGCTTGCACCTGGTGGTCGGCGCGAAGCAGCAGCCCGTCGTTGATCTGGCGGAGCGCATGGCGGACATGGGCTGGCCGCTGGGCACACTCAAGGGCACAACTGACACCGAGGACATCCTCAATGCGGTGGCGGCGGTGTCGCCTGACACCACCATCGTGTTCCGGTCGCTGCTCACGCCCTGGGGCATGATCGACTGCCCGAATCTGCACGCCGATCCGGTCGCGGAGGCTAGCCGCTGGATGTACGGCATTTATCCCTATTGGAGCGGCGTGGACGCGGATTACTACGAGATCATGAACGAATGCCTGCCCACCGCCGAGTGGCTGGTCCCATTCTCCATCGAATCAATGCGCATCGCCAACACACTCGGAAAATGTATTCTGACCTTTTCGTTCCCGCCCGGTCATCCCGAACTCGTTTTCTGGGAGCGCCTGACGCCCGTGTTCGACTACGCGCTAGACAATCCCTGCGGGCCGGGGCGTTATCACGGGGTGGCGCTGCACGCGTATGGCGTAGACACCGCGACACTGGTCTCCGAATCGGGGCTGTACCTGGGACTGCGTCACCGGCTGTTGTATACTCAACTGCTCACCGAATACCCGGAATACGCGCGGCTGCCGCTGTATCTCACCGAGGCCGGACCCGGCGACGGCAGCACCGAGTTCCCCTGCGCCGATGTGACACGCGACGTGATCCAGTTCACGCAGCAACTGGAACATGACCCGTATGTGCGCGGCTTTCACCTGTGGAACGTCGGCCCCATCGGCCAATTTTTCGACGTGACGGCATGTTTGCCCATGATCAGCGATGCGCTGGCGGGATATTATGCGGCGAAACCGCGTGAGTAGCGCGAGTTGTTAGTAGGGGCGCTGTTCTACTGCGCCCACCTTCGACCAAAGCCTGCCCTGGGCGCGGCAAGCGCAGCGCCCCTACCTGAGCGATCAACCCTATGCGAGAAACACAAGCGATTATCGAACGTGTACGGCGCGTCTCAGATGACGTGCAGCAGATTGACCTCTCCGTTGATGCGGCGTTGGCTCATTTGGAGCCGGGGCAGTCGATCATGGTGCGCCCACTGGATCAGTCGACCTGGGAACCGTATTTGCGCGATCATTGGCTGCCGGTGGACGTGCTGCCCGGTCGTGTCGTGATCCAGACCGCCGCCACGCGGAATTATAACCCCGGCACAGTGATGAGCGTCCTCAGCCCGGTGGGACGCGCGATCCCGATCCGGCAAGGGCTGCTACACCTGCTGCTGATCGCCGAGGACGCACTGCCGACACCGTTCATCCACGCGGCGCAGACGCTCAACGGCGGCGGTGTCGCGGTGACACTCGTGCTGATCGGCACGGCGCGGCGTTATCCGCTGGAACTGTTACCGCCCGAAGTCGAGGTGATCAACGGCGACGCGGATTGGGAATGGCCGCAGCGCGTAGAACTGCTCGGTTGGGCGGATCAAGTGTTGGCGGTGGCTCCCGCGTCCGCGCAAATGGACGTGTACGCGCGCCTCTACGAGACGATCAATCAGGTGCGGTTGCAGAGCGTGCCGGACAACTACGTGTGCGGCTTCTTCACCGGGGCGCTGGCGTGCGGCACAGGGGCGTGCAGCGCGTGCATGATCCCCTCCAGCAAGGACTTGCTCGCCTGCACCGACGGCCCCGCGATTGACCTCAAGCGCGTGAGATTCTAATGACATTACACGGCGTGATTTTCTTTGGCGCGCATCCCGACGACGAGACGATTATGGCGGGCGGTCTGCTGGCACTGCTACATGATCGCGGCGTCCCGACGCACGTCGTCTGCGCGACGGATGGACGCGGCGGCGAATCCGGTGACGTAACCGGTGCGGACACACCCGACCAACTCGCGCAGGTGCGGATCGCGGAACTGCGCTGTGCAACGGATGCGCTCGGCGCAAACACACTGACGCTGCTCGGCTACGAGGACCCGATCATGGGCGCGGATGGCGCGGAGTTGTTCGGCTTTGCGGCGGACGAGGCGACGTTGGATGCGCAGATCGCAGACGCGATTCAACAGTCGGGCGCGGAGATCGTGTTGACGCACGGCAGCGACGGCGAGTACGGGCATCCGGCGCACATCCAACTACACCGCGCGGTGCTGCGCGCTGTCCGAGCGCACAATCTGCCCGTGACGGTCTACGGGATCGCGGCGCACGTCCCCACCGTCACGGATCGGCTGTGGAACGCCAGCGATCCGGCACACGTCGCGCTTGACATTTCCCCCTGGCAAGCGACGAAACTTGACGCGATGGCCTGTCACCGCACGCAGCACGCGCTGTTCAAGCGGCGGCGCAAATTGACGCACATCCGGCAGGCGCTGCGGGTGACGGAATCTGTACACCAGCATTTTCCCCCGCTGGCGGACGGCGCGACTCCCGACGATGCGTTCATGGCGCTGTTGTTGGCTGCGGGGGGTTGGCGACCGGGGTGAGGTGTGTACAACGCCCCACGTGATCCGGCACAATCACTATACGCCTTATGTGGATTCGAATCGAGCCTTATGCTAGTTTTTATGGTTTGTCAGACGGTCCCAACTCCCGCCCCAGGCCCAGGCGCTTCTGCGCAGCATCGGCGAGGGGGTATCCGGTGCGTGATCAAGTCCCCCTCTCCATAATTTTCGTTGAGCGCCAGCGCAACAAAATGTCTCGGATGGAGAGGGGGATTTAGGGGGTGAGGCCCAGCGCGTTTGAATTCACATCGCGCATATAGATACAAGGGGCGCATGGCAATACGCCCTGCTGTGAGGCATGGATTTTTGCTACATCATACGTGTGGGTTGGTCGCTCGATTGCAAAAAGCGGACTAGATGTGCCCAGATGGTGCATGGCATCAAAGCTATCCGCTGGGGAATAACTCGGTGACGGCAATGCGCACGTTCGGCAGCGCGTCGCCACCGTCGAGGGTGTCGCCCTCGTCAAGTTCGTGCGCGCAGCCGTCCGGCAAATACACATCGACCTTGCGCAGGTTGGGGTAGATCACCCAGATTAGCTGCGTGCCCGCCGCGCGGTACTGCGCGACTTTGGCGCGGATGATCGCCGCTGTATCGTGGGATGACACCACTTCTACTGCCAGCACCGGGGCAAAGGGTACATAGGTGTCGGGTTCCGGCATAGAGGCGACTTGTTCTTGCGAGAGAAAGGCGCAGTCGGCACTGCATACGGTGTCGGCACCGAGCATGAATCCGGCGTCTACGGTGATCACGCCGCCCGTGCGCGACGGGTCGGCACGCGCACACAGCAAAGCCACGACGCGGCTGGTGACGACACTATGGGCGAAGTCGGTGGGGGCCACGGGCACAACTCTCCCTCGGATCAATTCATAAGGCTGACCCGCATATTCTACCCAAAACTGTTCAACGGTGAGCAGTTTTTTCTGAGGTCGCATCGCCCTATATCCTTTTGCCAACCTGCCGCTAACTTTCATTGTAGCATGGGCTAGGCGCGTTGGGGCGCTAATATACAGATTTGGGGCCGCGTGTTCTGTATCCTATCTCAGCGCAATACGGGCCATGTCTCCGGGCGCAAGAAATCACGCATCACCTGCGGGTTATCGTGGGTCGGCAAAAACGACTGCTGGAGCAATTCTTCCACCGGTTTGAACGCAACGGCGCTGGTTTCTGTGCCGTCCGCGCGCAGCGTCCCGCCCGTAACACGGCACTCAAACGCAATACCGATATTGTGCGCCATATCGCCGTTCACCATACACGCCATCATCATCGGTGTTTCGCTGTAGACGCCGATCATGCGCAGCGGCTCAACTTCCAGGCCGGTTTCCTCGCGTACTTCACGCACGGCGGTGTGCGTCGTCGTCTCACCCAGACTCGCATAGCCACAGGGCAGCATCCACAAGCCGTTATCGGTGCGCCGCACGGCGAGGATGTCGCCCTTCTCGTTGGGGATCACGGCCATCGCGCCGGGCAAGATAATCGGAGCATGGCCCACACACTGACGTAGAATCGGCCAATATTCGGTCAGCGGCTCCGCGCCATACACAGGTTCTAGCACCGCAGCGGATGATGTCTCCTGCGCCGCACGCACCATCGCCTGATACGCCGGGGGAAATTGCGGCAGCGCCTCGTCCACGTCCATCCACAGCGCCTCAAGCGTTTCGCCGCCGTCCGCACGCAGCGATCCGCCCACCGCACGCGACTGCACGCATACGGACCACTGCTGCACGTCATCGCCGTTGGGATAGTGGAGGTTGTACATTGGATGGCTGAACACGCCGACCACGCGCTCGATATCGGTAAGGATACCGGTTTCCTCGAACGTTTCACGGGTGGCGCAGGTGCGCAGGTTTTCGTAGCGTTCCAGCGCGCCACCGGGCAGCCCTAACCAATCGAAATCGTAGCGGCGCTGCACGAGCAGGCGGTCCTGATCGTCAAATACCAGACTCGTAGTGTAGACGAGGTAAATCAGTTGGTGACCGACGCGGCTGCGCAGCCATTTCACGTAGCCGTCGGCTTTGCTGACGAATGATTCAGACACGGCGCTGTTTCCCTGTGGGTTATGTCATCGACGCTGCATGGGATTGTACCGGGCGGCTTCGGTTCTGTCACTCGCGCCGCTACTCGCCCAGACGCGCAAAATGTGCTATCACTAGTGCATCGCACAAGGGTTCAAGGAGGATACTATGAAAAAGGCAGGACTCGTTGCACGGCTGATCGCGCTGATCATTGACTCGATAGTCATTGGGCTGGTCGCCGGGTTGGTAATTGGCGTACTGGGTGAGCAAATTCTGGGCATGGGGGCTGGCTTCCTCACCGGGCTGGTCTACAACGTCTATTTCTGGTCCGGGAAGAAAGGGCAGACGCCCGGTAAATCGCTGCTGGGGATTCGTGTGGTCAGCACCAGCAAGGGCGGCATCAACATGCTACAAGCTAGCATCCGCTATGTCGGCTACTATATCAACACGATTGTGCTGTTGCTGGGTTGGTTATGGGCCATTGTGGACGATAAACACCAGGGGTTACACGACAAACTCGCCGGGACGCGCGTCGTAAAAGCATAGTCATTTCTCAGGGCACACACATCCTTGACAGCCCCTACACGGACTGCTACAATGCTTCATGCACTGGGATGGGTTCCCCCTACCCGCCCTGTGGCATGGGCCTGTAGCTCAGTTGGGAGAGCGCTACAATCGCACTGTAGAGGTCAGGAGTTCGAGTCTCCTCAGGTCCACACAAAACCAGCGTTCACCACGCCGGTTTTTTCGTTATATACATGGTGTGTCCGCGCACAGCCCCCGCAGACGCCTTAGCGCCCAACGCCTCGCGCACGCCGCCACACCATACCCACCATTAGCACCCCAGCGATAAGCCCAATCAACAGCACATATAGCGGCAGTTGTGCCGCATCCTGTGCAGAGTCAGCCGGAGGTGGATACCCTGTTGCGGGCAGTTGATCGGCTTCCGGGATGGGAACGGTGGCGTCGGTTGCTGCGCTCGGTGTATCTGTGTCGGGCGTGGGATCGTCCTCCGGCTGGAAGCACACGGTCTCCGCGCGCATACCGGGCACGTTGTGATGGTGCAACAGCAAAACGCAGGCGGGCAACGGCCCGGCATACTGCGTCAGGTCATACGCCACGTCAATCGTCGCGCCATCCCAATCGTCGTACATCGTCGCGCCCCAGAATGTCGCACCACTTGCCAGATCAAGACCCACCGCTTCAACGTTGTAGGTCATCACATCGCTGAGATCAATTAGCTCGTCTTTGTACCACCCCGCCACCCAGAAGTCGAACGTTGCATCGCCGGGTACAAATTCGGGGATGTAGCGCACAAACAGCGGCAGAAACACAACATCGCTTTGAAACAATGCCGTGTTGGGGAAATTAAGCTGACTAGAGGGAATATAGTTATTGACAAGCCAATGCACCCTTATGGTGTTTGTCGCCAAGTCTTCCACAAACGTTACTACACTGTCAACGCCACCGTACCCTAAGATAAATAGTCGATAGTCCGCTGTGCCATCCTGATCCACGTCGAGATACACCTCAAACGTGGTGGAAGACGAGTTTAGCGAAGCCCATTCACCATAGGTGGAGATGCCAAAATTCAATTGGGTCGTGCTGAGATCGTTGCCTGAGGCGCGGTAGTTAGACGAAATGCCGAGATGCTGCAAATCTGCTGAGGGCTGGAATCCACTTAAGCCGGGCAGCGCCGGACTGGTGGCCCATAACTCGAACGCCGATACCAACGACGTTTCATCATAGGGCTGATTAGGGCCGGTATACACGTCTGTGCCAGTCAATGTAATGCTGGTGTTTCCGGTCAGGTCCGTGATCGGCAGCACCGGGGACGTAGCCTGCATTGTGGCAGCAGGACGTGGCGCAGCATACACTGGCACGCGCAGTATTGCGCCGGTGACGATAGGCGTCAACGTGACATAGCCCGCCTCTTCCGCGAGCCAATGCCGGAAAAAGATCGGGAAAATTTCGTCTACTGTCGGATCGTGGGTGTAGGGCTGGCTCATCAGTGCCGGATCAACCGCCAGCGTCACGGTCACCGTTGCTGTTGCGCCGGGAGCCACCGTGATCTGCGGCGGGCTAACGCTCAGCACCACGCCCGGTCCCCCGTCACCGATGCCGGGTGTTGGCAAGCCGGGATTATCGTTGCCGTCGTCGGCATACACCATAGGTACATACGCCACATCATAAGTTTGCGTGCTGCCGCCCTTGTTCTCGACGGTGATCGTCTTCTGGAATGTGGTCGCCGAGGCCACATTCAGCAACCCAAACGACACGCTGACCTGTTCCGGGTTGACCGTGTTGTAGGCGATGACCGCTGAAGCAAAGGCATTCACAGCGTCCATACGCCCCGCGCCCACGCGCGCCGGACCGTAGATGGGTGGTGTGAAATTGTTGCCCGTAAATAGATCGTGCGTGGCCGTGTTCATCACCAGCGCCTTAAGTTGCGCTACCGTCCAGCCGGGATACGCTTCACGCAGCAGCACCATCATCCCAGAGACGTGCGACGAGGCGGCAGAAGTGCCTCCCAAAGCCCCCGTTGATACGCCACCGTTGACGGTCCCCGCGTCGGCGGAATAGATATCGATACCGGGCGCGACGATATCGGGTTTGAGCGCAATAGACGCCGGATCGGGATTACGCTGCGGGCCACGCGCGGAGTATGTGCCCATCGTATCCGCCGCCGGGCCGCCATTAGCGTCGTCATTGGACTGTCCCACGCTAATCACGCGCGGCGCGGTCGCCGGGTCGCCCTGGCTGAAATAGTAGTCTTCTATGTTTACCGCCGCTGCAACCACAATGACCCCGGCTTGAGCGGCGTTATCCGCTGCGACTGTCCAACCGCGATTGAGATCGCCGAACGAGGTTCCAATCGACATATTCACCACGTCCAGCCGGTCTGAGAGATCGCCGTCACCGTTCGGGTCAACAGCCCATTCCAACGCGGCAATCGTGCCCGCTTCCGAGACAAAGCCATGATTCGCGCCCACTTTCAGCGCGTAGAGCGTGGCTTGCGGAGCCATGCCGGGGCCGATAATCATGGTTGCGAAGGGCGTGGTGATATCCCAGGGTCCGCTATAGGTGTTACCCGTGCCATCCACACCATAGCCCGCAATTGTCCCGGCCATGTGTGTGCCGTGCCCTTGCTGGTCCATCGGATCAGCATCCGGCAGTAACCCCGGATTCGTATCTGGATGCCAGGTGTCGCCCACAAAATCGTATCCGCCCGCTACCTTGAGGGTGGGGAAGATCGTGCCGGGGCCGGTTCCGCCAAAGTCGGCATGGGCGTAGTCGATACCGGTGTCGATCACACCGACTCTGACATTCTGTCCCCGATAGCCACTGGTCCATACTACCGGCGCGCCGAGGAAGGGCACACTGCCATCGTTCGCCACAACACCAACGCCCGCCGGATATGCATCCACGACACCAGGCAGTTGCCTGATCGCGTCAAGCTGGTTGGGAGCCGCTTCAATGATCAGACCGCTGAATACGCGCTGCGGCGCAAACACGACCCGATACGGGATGCCCGCCGTGCGCAGAGCGGCTTCGGCTGCTTGCTGCGCGCTCTCCACGCGGATCATCTGCGCGCGGGAAACGCTGGCGTTGGCGGGCGCAATCGTCGCGGCAGCCGATTCGCGCAGTTCGATGATGATCGTGGTGGGCTGTGCGGCGAACGCTTGTGATTGTAGTGCCGCGTAGGTCCGCGCCGGGACGCGTGCGGGCAGCGCCTGGGTTGCATCAAAGACAGGCAACACAATATTCTCGCGCTGCGGGCGTGCGGGGTTGCGCGTAGGTCCCTGTGCGGCGCTCGGCAGCGGCGCGAGCAGTACACACACGAGGACACATAAGCTAACGCTGCGGGCCAGAATTAAGCGCCGAGATGTCACAATCATAGTGCATTATCCCCTGACATGGTGCATTACCCCTTGATATTGCAAGATATTTCTCATAAAATTTTACAGAATGAGTAATGACCCATTGTTTTCGTGTCAATTGTTACTATCGAATTTACAATGCTTACCCCACACTATACTTCACAAAAGAGGAAGTTTGCGAATCATGGTCACTGGCACTGGAATCAAATTCCACTATACTTGGGAATGTGTTTTCAGCTTTGCGACCCGAATTGATTTGATGGTGCGACAAAACAATCAGAAGCACAGATAGATATAGCAAAGCTTCAACATCAACCAATCAGGGCGTTTGTCCACCCAATAGGTATCCAGGAGGATCCAAATGAAGACCGTTGTTCGTATTCTCGTCGTAAGTGTATTGCTGGCCGTCGTATTCCCTCTATCGCTGGTCCATGCGCAAGATGGTGGTGACGAAGCCCCCAACATGGTCCCGACGTTTTCGGCAGTCTACTTCATACCCGCCTCCGCCGGTGCATTTGAAGACCAGGGTGATGACATCTATCTCCTGACGCTGGAAGGTGTGGAGAACGAAATCTCGTGGATCATGACCACCCCGGTCTTGTCCATTCGCACATTTGACAATTACAACCTTGTCGGTCAGTGGGCCGCTGCCGAAGGTCTGGTTACCAACGCTGTGCTGCAGGTAGAAGATCTGAACGTGCTGCTGTCGTTGAGCAGCCCGACCTACGACATGGAAACCGGCACGCAGACGTATGTGGCGAGCGTAGATGAGATTATTTCGCTGGGCGATGTGAAAGATCCTGAACTGCCGATGACCTTCGACGCGGTCAATCTGTCGATTGAATGGTCGCCCGCGTTCCAGGATGGTCTGATCCTGGGTATTGAAGCGATGTACGAAGATTTCCGCGCTACGCCGGCGCAGTGCCGTGATGCTCTGGCGGAATATGTCTACTACCAGACCGTATGGCTGCCGCCGAGAACGGCGGCACAAAATGCAGCCATCAACGCATGCTTCCAGGGCGGCGACCAGGCAGCGTGTATGTTAATGGGTCAGATTTCTCTCGAAATCGCCTTGAAACAGCAGGAACTCGCACCGACTATTCAGATGTTGAATACCGAGTGCACGCACATTGCCGGCGAGCCTCAGGGCCAGGGCCAGGGCCAGGGTAACTAGTAGACTGTGGTCCAACAAGAGCCGCGCCGGAGATTCTAAGCGTGGCTTAACAGCACAAACATGGTACTATATAGCGAAGGGGATATTACACCCCCTTCGCTAGCCTATTGGACCAGTAATGCATCCGAGATACCGTTTAAAACCAACCTTGGTAGCTCAACCTTTTGAGGATGGGGCTTTACTTTTAGACACTGCGACACGCCGTCTGGTTAATCTGAACCATTCTGCATACCAGATTGTCATGCTTACTGATGGCGCACACAGTGTGGCCCAGATCGCTCAATCACTCGCGGCCACATATGACATCGCAGCATCGGATGCCCGGTCGGATGTCATCGCATTTTATGAGCTTCTCGCCACGCATAACCTTGTTGAACAAATTGAACCCACTTTAGCAAAGGATCACTCTATGAGCGAAGCCACACGTTATATCCGTAATCCTGATGTTGGGATTCGGGAAGAAAACGAGGACGGCGCACTGCTCTTCGAGCCTGACAGTGGACAGGTCAAAGTCATTAACCCCACCGGGTTGTTTATCTGGAAACTATGCGACGGCAACTCCACGCTCGACGAGATCATCAGTGCAGTGCTGGGTGAATTTGAAGATGCCCCGGTTGACGCCGTGACCGACGATGTAACGAATTTTGTGACAATAATGTTTGATGCAGGCTTCTTAGGAATTATCGAATTCAAGCAGAAAGGGTAACCTCATGTCAATAAGTCAAGTGATGCATTCGCCACGCTCCGTTGACATCGCCATTACCGGGCGATGCAACCTTGACTGCAAATACTGCTTTTATGCTGATGAAATGGTGGCCCTCGGTGATTTGCCAACCGAGCGCTGGTTGGCGTTTTTTGACGAGTTGGGACGTCTGGGGATAATCCAGGTCACGTTGACTGGCGGTGAAGTGTTCACGCGCCGCGATCTATTCGAATTAATCGATGGCTTGATCGCCAATCGCATGCGGTATTCGTTACTCACCAATGGTACGCTGATCACGCCCAAGGTGATCGAACAGTTTGCCGTTGGAAAACGCCGCCAACGTCTGGATTCGATCCAGGTTTCGGTGGATGGCTCGTGTGCCGAGATACACAACCAGAGCCGCCCCAGAAGTTTTGACCGTGCGGTCCAGGCGTTGCGCTTGCTAGTCGAAGCCCAATTCCCAGTCAGCGTGCGTGTGACTATTAACCGTCACAATGTAACCGAGTTGGACCAAGTCGCCCACCTGCTGCTTGAGGACATTGGTCTCCCCAGTTTCACCACCAATGAAGCGGCCCCGCAAGGGTCTGCTCATCACGATAGGGGCATCATCCTCACGCATGAGCAGCGCGTGTATGCCATGGAAAAGATGCGCGAGTTGTCTGAACGCTATCCAGGGCGCATTTCGGCGCAAGCTGGGCCACTTGCTATGCAAAGTTACTACCGGCGGATTGAGGAAATGATCGCGCAGGGGCATACGACGGATGGCGTGGGAGGGTATCTGAGTGGTTGTGGCTGTTCGTTCAGCAAGTTATCGGTGCTGCATGATGGTACGATAGTGCCCTGCCATCTGTTGAGTGGGCTGCACATGGGCAACATTATCAACGATGATTTCCAGGATGTCTGGCTCAATCATGAAATCGAAAATGCGATGCGCACACGGCGCGAGATTCCGCTGTCGGAGTTGGAAACGTGCGCGGACTGCCCGTACCAGGGCTTCTGTCGTGGGGGGTGTCCTGGCAACACATTTGTCCTGACGGGTGAACTCAATCAACGCAGCGAGTTCAGTTGTTACCGTATCTTCAAAGGTGAAGACCCGTTTGTAGCTCCCGATAGGCTCATCAGTGTAGGCTCCGACGCTAAGGATCAAGCCAAACGCCTGCCTGTCATCACACCCCACACTGACGATTCATTGAGGAGACCATAATGTCAGACCAGATCAGCCAGTTGCCTGAGGACTGCCCGCCATTGGTTTCTTTCTATATATACCTGACCGGTGGCTGCAACCTAGCTTGTAAGCACTGTTGGATTGCTCCTTCTTTTCAACCGGATGGGGGAACCGGCGGACATCTGCCTTTTGAACTGTTCGAACTCGCAATTGAAGAAGCGCTGCCGCTAGGATTGCAAAATATCAAGCTGACCGGAGGCGAACCCACGCTGCATCCGGATTTTGAGCGGATGGTGGATCATATTGCAGAACAAGGGGTGGGGCTTACCATTGAAACCAATGGGATACTACTCACAAAGCGTTTGGCTGAGCGTATCAAAGAGGTTCCGACATTCGGTTTCATTTCGGTGAGTTTGGACGGGGCGGATGCGGAAACACATGACGCCTTTCGTGGTGTAGACGGTGC
>CBEVZO010000034.1:0-12180 GCA_965554365.1 uncultured Anaerolineae bacterium | reverse complement strand
GTAACGAGCGTCGGCGTGATGTACGGTGCAATCGCGGTCGCAGTTTCCGCCCACTCAGCCGTCTCGGTCGCGTAGATCGCCTGCGCCGTCGCCTGCATATCGACCGGCTGTGCATTGATCTCCACGCCATACATCACAGGCCGCACAATGTTGATCCACGTCTGCCCCGGCTTGAGATGAATCGACGTCTCACCATCATCATAAATCAACCACAGCCCAGACCGTCCCTGCGCGTGCGCCCACCGGCCCGTGTACCACTGACCGTCACGGAACACCCACGCCGTGCCGCTGCCCCAAAGCTGTGTCTCGATCACCACGCCGCCAAGCTCGGTGTCGAAAATATCGGGGCGATCCACATGCACCGCTTCCAGCACGACCACGTTATCCACCGCAATCTGCCGCCCAGTCGCCGCGTCCATGTGCGGCACGCCGCTGTTGTAGCGGTAATAACGCCCATCTGCCAGATTATACTGCCAGCGCGTATCCTGGCGCGGATTCCAATAGTTGATGAAGATGTCCTGCGCGGGCGCGCCACCCGCATCAGGCACATCGCTCCACGCGAAACCGCGCACCACATAACCGTCATTGACCTGCCGCTGCTCTGCGATATCCCACAGCGCGAAGGTATTGGCGAACAACGTATGCTCGAACGGGCGCGTTCCATCGGGATAACGCGTGAACTGCGGATCGTTGACGCCATGCTGCGGCGAGAGCGCCTGCCACACCCAATCCGCGTCGAGAATGTAATCGTCGATCCAGTCGTTCGCGCCACTATACGCCAGCAAGCCCTGGTACATGCTCACCAGTTCGAGATCGAACAGTCGCGCGCTGCGCACCGAGCCGACCTTCTCCGCGCCCTGACTGCGGAAGATCGCCGCGAAACGTGTCACCGCGCCCTCGACCTCATACTCGAACACGATATCGGCCCGACTCACCCCCGTCTGCGGACGCACGATCTCCGGGAAGTTGGACACCTTCACAATCAACGTGCGGCGATCCCGCGCCTCCTGGTTTGGATACGGGAGTCCGGTCAGCGGGTTAAAACCGTCGGGATACTCCATCGGCCCGACGGTCGTCGCGGTCGGCGATGGCGTATAGGTGGGTGTGTTGGTCGGCGTGAGCGTATACGTCGCGGTCGGCGTGAGCGTCGGCGTCGGCGTATAGGTGGGCGTGTTGGTCGCTGTCGGACGCGGCGTATTCGTCGGCAGCGGCGTCATGGAGGGCGTCAACGTGAGCGTTAGCGTCATCGTAGGCCGGGGCGTATTGGTCGGCGGCGGTGTGAAGTCCTGCGCCGGTTCGCCCGCCTCGGATATCTCCGGCAGGCTGAGCAGGCTCACGACACTGAGCGCGATCAACGCTCCCGCCATTATTACAGTCAGAATCAGGCGTCGCATATTATCGAAATTCCTCACCTGTGCATGAATTCGGTGTTGTGTTCCACGCCGAGAATAACTGTTTTTCAGGCGCTAAACACGGTCGAACAGTATACCCGGTCGGGTACGGCTTGCCTAGCGTGGATGCGCAGCGGAAGTCCGGCGCTTGGCCTACGATTAAATACGCCTCAATCAGATTATGCGCGATTGATTGCAGTGTTTGAATCACCGGATCGCGTATAATAAACGCAAGACTGATCGACGCATGAGGAACTCGCGATGAGCGCATCCTTCAAAGAAATCTACCGTCTCTCGCTGCAACTGGCCCCCGACGAGCGCAAACAACTGGCAGAATACTTGCTCAATCCCCCGCCCCCGGTAGACACACAGCAGGTGATCGCCACCCTGAACGCACACGCGGACACGCTGCGTCAAATGGGCGTTATGCGGATCGGCGTATTTGGCTCGGTGGTGCGTGGTGAAACTGATCCCGCGAGCGACATTGACGTGCTGGCGACGCTCAAAAAGCCGTCATTCCGCGCATTCATGCAGGTCAAGTTTGCGTTGGAAGACATGCTCGAACGCCCGGTTGATCTGGTACTGGAAGACACCCTGCGCGAGGAATTACGCCCGACGGTGTTACACGAGGTGGCCTATGCCGAGGAAGTATACAAAACATTGTCGAAGCGGTAGCCTGATTTCGCAATCTCGCGTATAGTGTAAGGTGTACGGCTCAACACACAGCACACCAGCGAGGGACCTATGACCGGGCTAGATGATGACCTGCGGCGCATGCCGCCCCAGATGCGCGCCATCCTGCGCTATTTGCTCAACGCCGCCGACGGTGCGACACGCCAGGAAATCCTGGAGCATTTCGGCTTCACCGCGCGCCTGATCGACCAGATCATCCGACGGCTGGTGACGCCTGAATTCATTGTGATGGAAGACGAGCGCGTCTATTATCTCACACAGAAAGGCGTGGACGTGGCCTCACTGTTCGATACGGTGGAATTCGAGGGGCCGCTGCTGGATAATCTCGGCGACGACGCCTCCGACTAACCCGCGCGCCGGATGCTGCCGCTGCCCGCGTGTTGCACGCGAGTTGGCCCACGCGACAATTCGCAAATCCGACGAATAGTCTTATAATAGAATTGGGCGTTTGACTAGAGCATAAGCTCAACTTGGTGTACAATACTTAATGTACAATAAACATCACCCTCGCTAGTCGCTCACAAGCGCGGCACGAGATGATTATGGCACGTTGACCGTTTTGTCGTATACTGAGGCTGGTGTGGGGCCTGCATCGCTTGGTTTTGCGCAGTGCGCCGCGCCGTTCGCGCCACCAGCCCTTGCAGTAACGGTCAGGACCAGCTCACCGATTGGAGGTTCAGGTACAATGCCACCGGAGAAAAGCGGTTTTCACTACCCCAACAAGTTTGCCCGCATCACCATGCAAGCCCTTGAAGAGGTCATGGGTAGAAATGGGTTGAATGCGATCCTGCATCTGGCGGATTTGTCCGCATACATCAACAACTATCCCCCAGACAACCTGGAAAAAGAATTCGACTTCGCCTACTTCACCGCCCTGTGTGTAGCGTTGGAGGAGATGTACGGGCCGCGTGGGGGTCGTGGGTTGGCGCTACGTGCGGGACGCGCGACTTTCGCCGACGCACTGCGTGGGTTCGGGGCGCTGGCCGGGGTCGGTGATCTCGCCTTTAAGGTGTTGCCTCTCGCCGCCAAACTGAAAATCGGTCTGCCCGCGATGGCGAACATTTTCACACAATTTTCAGATCAGATTTCCAACGTCGCCGAAGAAACGGACAAATACACCTACACACTCGAACGCTGCCCCATGTGCTGGAACCGCAAGGCCGACCGCCCGGTGTGCTATGTGGGTCAGGGCTTGCTGCAAGAGGGTTTGCGCTGGGTGTCCGGCGGCCACGAGTTCAAGGTCGATATCGCTCAGTGTATCGCCAAGGGCGACGAGCACGGTCTCTACGTGGTTTACAAAGAACCGATCGACTAACCGCTGTTCCACACCGCGTTGACTATCACAAAAGCCCCTGCCTCGTTGGGGGTTTTTTGTGTGGAGGGGCTGGCTGGTGCGAACCTGCCGCTACCGCCCCGTCACCAACGTCCGCACCACCCTGTATCCTGAGAATGCAAAGCTGACTACCGCAATCGTGACCGCGACGCACCGATTGTCACATGGATTTCATTTGCAGTACCATCATAATCCAATGCTAAGGGCAATAACATCTCAAATGCGTCGTCAATTTGAGCCAATGGCACACGTACATACCGTTCCAAGAACACAGACATAACTGCGCCAGCCCTCTCACCCAAATGTAACCAAGCGTCATCTCCTACAAAAGCTGAACCGCCATAGTCCCGGTATTCTTTAGATAGTTCTTCTAATCGCGACGAGGATGTGGGGTCTAAGACCAATAATACCGGGCGAAACCCTGATAAATAACAATCCTCAGCAAACTTCAGTTCCTCAGCAAACCGCCCTTGTCCGCTGGCGGCGATAGTCACACGCATTTTGAATTCATATGCATCCTGACCAAGCATACAATCTACTTGACGACCTCTTCCCTTGCCTTCGCGCAAGACAGGAGATTTCTGTGCGCTGAAAGAAGCGCCACCGAGGGCTAACGTTAGAATTGGCTCGAACAAATAACCAGTGGTTTGCGCAGCACGATTATCAATATCGTAGATAAATTTACGCCACACTAACCAAGCGGCAAGTAAATCAGGGGGCAATCCGCCCATTTCGAGAAGACCTCTAGGAATAATTGTTTCCAGTTCAGGCACAGGTTGATGGTCAAGAATTGCCCGGTATTTTCTGCGTTGCGCGTGCAAACTGATCAACGCCTGAAAGTATGTGAATATATCGCCATCCATGTTGATCAACCGTCCTAAGGCATCTGCCAAAACACTATCGAGGGATGCCTCACTTGGAGCTAGATCACACATTACTTCACCGATAGGAATGTCAAAAAACGCATGGTTAGCCCAGGGCGTATCTTGCACACACTTCAATTGGTCTGGAACCGTCACGTCCAGGTCTACACACACCAGATACAACAAAAAAATGAGTTCTTCTGTGGACAAATATACTTTGGGCGAACCCCCAACAATGCGCGCCTTGTTCAATGCAGCGCTATGAGTTTTAGACAGTTCCATCTTCGCCTGCTTCCATGTTCTGTTACCCGCGCGGTGGCTGGTTAAGTGAAGTCAATAAAGTGGCAGTGCGAGCTAAGGCCGGACTCATCGAATCCGCTTTAGTCAAAAAGAAACCTAGCAGACTTCCAGTCTCCATACATCTTGCAGTATTCTGCCGCGTGGAAATCCTATCGAAATGCGTCGCCAACTGATAAGCAATCAGGGGCGGAATAGCATTACCAATCAACATTATTTTGGCGCTCGCACTGCCACAAAACTGAAAGTTGTCGGGAAAAGATTGTAAACGCGCGCATTCGCGGATAGTCAGATAGCGGTCTTGTTCAGGATGCACGAATTCGCGCGGCGCGGCTGAGGTAATCGTCAAACTAGGCACATCGGGACGCAATCGTTTCAATCCAGCAGGAGCACCACCTCGTTTTTCTGTCGGTGTTCCATCCATGACCCGGCGTAATGATCTTCGTTGAAATGAGGGATGCTGCAATTCTTGCGGAAGATGTTTCATCGTCTGACCGGGTTTCAATGCTTGTATCCGGGCCAGGGCGTCCCCGTTGATTTCTGGAATCCAGTGCTCTGTGACATACGCCCCACGTAAACGCGCTTGATAGCTGTTGTGCGGCGATGTCGCGTATAGCAACCTGGCTTCTGGCTCACGCGCCGGGTGCGGCAAATCACCAACGCCATCCAGCACTGAGAGCACCCTGGTTTGATTGAATAGATCAGGATGTTCTACATGTGTTGGAACAGGAAAATCAAACGGCTTGTCATCCCTGATTCCCACAATAAACACACGCTTTCGACTTTGGGGCAACCCATACCAATGGCTATACAATTTGTGTATTCTTATATTATAGCCCGCCTCGAGAAACCCTTTCGCCACTTCATAAGTATATCTTCCCTTATCAGCCGTCAGTAAACCTTCAACATTCTCCATTAAAAACCAACGCGGTTGGATGTCCCGAATCAAACGCACATAATGCATTAGAAGTTCATTTCTGGGATCATCCCAAAATCGCGCGCCAGCCGAACTAAATCCCTGACACGGAGGGCCGCCGATCAAGAAATCAATCTCCGTTGGCTTCGCCCCAACAAACTGGAGTACATCTTCAGCAGCAATATGTGTGATGTCTTCTTCCCAACAAGGGGTATCGGGGAAATTAACTCTATAAGTCTGTACCGCATCCCGATTATTATCAACCGCAAGCAATATATCATACCCCGCCCATTGAAAACCTAATGAGCAGCCACCCGCACCCGCAAAAAGACTGATTGCTGTTCCCATAAACCAATTCCCGCCCCTCACGTCACCAACGCCCCCACCGCTGCGACTTCATCCGGCCACGCGCTGAGCCGCTTCTGCTTCACATTCTCGCGAATCACCCACGCCACATCAGAGTCGTCCCACAGCGCCCACGCGCGCAGTTGTGCGAATCCCGGCTCCGGCGCAGCCGCGACCGCCACACTCACCGTATAACCGAGCGCCTTACGCAGCACACGCACATCGTCCTCACGGCGCACATTTTCGGCCCGTGTGCGCAAATAGATCAGCGCACGGTAATGCAGATCGAGCGCGTCGAGCGCGTGCGCGCGTTCCACCAACAGCGACGGCTCCGCGAGGCCCGCAACGATCCCGCGCCACTCCAACGCCGACACGTCAACCGCACAGCGCTGCAAACGCCGGATTGTGCTGCGCCAGTTGCCCGCCAACATGCGCTGCAACCCAAATGCCACCCCCTCACGGATGCGCCACAACGGGCTGCGCGCGTGTTCCAGCAGCGTCATGACGCCCGCCTCAATATGTTGGAACACCACCGCCCACGCGCCGAATCCGACCACCCCGCAGAATTCCGGCATTTGCAGCGGCGAGTCGGGATCAGCGCCATACACCGCCGGGGGATGGCGATTCATCAACTGCCACAGCAGCCAGTGCAGCATCACGTAGCTGCGATTCAACGACATTGAGGAGCCGTCACACAGCGCAGTAACCTCATCTGCGAATGCCGCGACCAGTTCCAGATTCGCGCGGCGACCCGGCAACGCGCTATGATCAATGAGGTAATCTTCCAGGGCCGCGATATCAGGATCAAGCAAATGGGCGCGCAGCGTGGGATTCAAGCTATAGCGCGCCAACGTAAAACGATCCGGCGATAACAACCCCGGACTCGCCAATGCCGCCTCTAACAACGGGTGGAGTGCTGCACGATGCATTTCTCGTTTAGCTGACATGCGTTACAATTCCATAGAATGATTAGTATTCAGTGATCAGTTTTGGGTGCGATTCAACGTATTAACTGCAATTCGATTCATGCGCTGCGCCGGGACGCTTGTTCACCCACGCGTTGCGTTAGCGGGAGTCTGTCGTGACACAGCACTATCAAGCCTGGGAATATTGCGAACTGCGTCAAGAAATCACGCAGGGCGTGATGCACCGTCAGTATATCCTGTTTTATCATGCGGGCGAAGTCAGCCACGAGCAAACCGTCACCCACCGCGATAGCGCCATCGCGCAACTGGGATTGGAAGGGTGGGAGATGGTCGGTACGGTCGGCTCGTTTGCGCTCGATAGCAGCGGCTTTCGCATCTACTTCAAACGCCCCATCATCTCCGACGCTGATCCCACAGACGACTGAACAGGACACGTATGGTGACACAAGCTACTCTGGTCGCGTTAGCACTTGGCATCGCCGTTGTCGGGCTGACAGGCGCGCTGCTCGTGATGCTGCGCCATCTCGCCGCCCACACGCACGCCACAGAAGCCCTACGCATCAGCGAAGCGCGCAATCAGGCGATCCTGCGCGCCATGCCCGATCTCGTGTTCCGCCTGGATCGTGAGGGGTGCTATCTTGATGTGCGTGCCGACGGGCCAGACAAAGAAGCGCTGCTGGTGTTCACGGAGCATCCGCACACGATGATCGGCAAACGCGTGACGGACATCCTGCCACACGACCAGGCCGCGCTCATCACCGCCGCGATCCAACATGCGCTGGACACCGACACCACGCAAATCATCGAATACACGCTGCCCACCCGTTCCGGCAAGCGCCAGTTCGAGGCCCATCTCGCCCCTGGCAACAGCGAAGAAGTGGTGAGCGTGGTGCGTGATGTCACCGCACGCAAACAGGTCGAGCGCGAGCGCGAAGAACTGATCGCCGAACTGCACGCCTTCGGGCAGACCGTCGCGCACGATCTCAAAACGCCGCTGACCTCGGTCGTGGGCTATGCCGAGGTCCTCGCCGACGATTACGATACGCTATCCCCCGACGAACGCCGCCACTATCTATGGGTCATTGACCGCGAAGGGCACAAGCTCAGCCGCATCGTGGATGAACTGCTCACCTTCGCCAGCGTGCGCAACCAGGACGATGTGCCCCGCAACCCGCTGCACATGGGCCTGATCATCACCAGCGCGATGGGCCGCCTGAGCTATATCATCACCGAAACCAAAGCGCAGATCACCGCCAACACAGACGACTGGCCGCTGGCGCGCGGCTATGCGCCCTGGGTCGAGGAAGTGTGGACCAACTACCTCAGCAACGCGATCAAATATGGCGGCACACCACCCGTGATTGTCTTCGGCGCGGACGATGCACGCGACGGTATGGTGCGCTTCTGGGTACGCGACAACGGGCGCGGCATCACGCCGGAGCATCAGGCGCAGTTATTCGAGCAGTTCCAGCGACTCGACGAGGTCCACGCCACCGGGCACGGACTCGGCCTTTCCATCGTCAAGCGCATCGTGGCAAAACTGGGCGGCATAGTCGGCGTGGAAAGCGCACCCAGCGCGGGCAGCACCTTCTACTTCACGCTGCCGGAGGCGTGATCCCGCGCCCATTTCCCCCCATCCTTAATCCTTCCCCCACGAGGAGGGAAGGAAATGGCGCAACCCTGACTCCCCTTCCCTCCGCGCAGCGTGGGGGAAGGGGTTGGGGGATGGGGGGCATAAAACACCGCCCACGCACCATCCCAACCTGTGCTATACTGAGGCGAGATAACGTTGATCTTCCCCGTGCGCCCAAAGGGGGCATTAGATGACCAGCTACACCCCGCAACAGTTTGTCGATAAGTGGGAACGCACCGCACTCAAAGAACGCGCCAGTTACGTCGAGCATTTCAACGACGTGTGCCGCCTCGTCGGGCACGCCACCCCCGCTGAGCTAGACCCCACCGGCGAGCGCTTCACTTTCGAGGCTGGCGTCAAGACCACGACCGGGAGCCAGGGGTTCGCGGACGTGTGGTATCAGGACCATTTCGCCATCGAGTACAAGGGCAAGGGCAAGCACCCTACCCTGGACGCCGCCTACCAACAACTGCTGCGCTACCGCGAGAACCTGGGCAATCCCCCGCTGCTGATCGTGTGCGACATCGAACACTGGGAAATCCACACCAACTGGACCAACACCGAAAAGCGCGTCTACCGCTTCACCAACCAGGAGATCACTCGACCACGCACACAACGCTGGCTGCGCGCCCTGTTCAACGACCCCGGCCTGCTGCATCCCGACCGCACCTCGGCCCAGGTCACACAAGACGCGGCGCAAGTCTTCCAGCAGATCGCCGACAACATGCGCGCCTGGGACGCCCGCCCGGAGCGTATCGCGCATTTCCTGACCAAGCTCGTCTTCTGCCTGTTTGCTGAGGACGTGGGGCTGCTGCCCGCCGGGACCACCGGACGCGGCCTGTTCACCGAGACCGTCGAGCAGACGCGCACCGCCCCCGCCGATTTTGTACTCTATGCCGGGGAATTGTTTAAGGCGATGGCCGAGGGCGGCAAAGTGCAGTTTCGCAACGTGCCGTTCTTTGACGGCAACCTGTTCGACAATGTGACTGTCGAGCAACTGAGCCTGGAAGCCCTCACCGCGCTCGAAAAAGCCTGCCACCTCGACTGGACTGCGGTCGAACCCGCGATCTTTGGCACGCTGTTTGAGCGCAGCCTCGACCCCGCCAAACGCGCCCAACTCGGCGCGCACTACACCAGCCGCGAGGACATCCTGCTGATCATCGAGCCGGTGCTGATGCAGCCCCTCCGCCGCGCATGGAGCGACGTGCAGACCGCAGCCGCCAAACTCCGTCCCAAGTTCGACACCGCGCTGCACGGGGGCACACGCCGCCAGCAGAAAACGCACGGCGATAAGCTGCTCGCGCTGCGCGAACAGATACTCGACCAACTGCGCTCCGTCACCGTGCTGGACCCGGCGTGCGGATCGGGCAATTTCCTCTACGTGGCGCTGCAACTGCTCAAGGACCTCGAAAAAGAGGTGATCTACCACCCACTGTGGCACGACCTGCCGTATGCGCTGCCCGAAGTGCATCCGCGCCAACTCTACGGCATCGAGATCAACGCCATCGCGCACGATCTCGCCTCGATTGTCGTGTGGATCGGCTTCATCCAGTGGCACTACAACAACGGGCTGACCGGCATCTTCCGCAAGGAGCCGATCCTGGAGCCGCTGGACACCATCCGGCGCATGGACGCGATCCTGGCCTTTGACGCGGACGGGCAGCCCGTCGAACCGGAATGGCCCGCTGTGGACGTGATCGTGAGCAACCCGCCGTTTTTGGGTGGAAGTAAGATACGCGGTGAATTAGGCGAAGACTATCAGCGAGAGCTATGGAAACTGTATGACGGAAGGGTTCCCGGTGCGGCTGATCTTGTTGCATATTGGTTTGAACGATCTCGCGCTCAGATCGAAATAGGACATACGAAACGTGCAGGACTTCTCGCTACTCAGGCAATTCGAGCAGGAGCAAGCCGCCAACTATTAGATCGCATTAAAGCAAGTGGCGATGTCTTTATGGCGTGGAGTGATCGTCCCTGGAGCCTTGACGGCGCAGATGTGCGAGTGTCTATGGTTGGGTTTGACGATGGATCAGAGACAACAAAAACTCTGGACGGAGTACCAGTAGATACGATTAATCCTGATCTCACACATATGGTTGACCTAACCAATATCGTAGTCCTTGAAGAAAACAACGCTCTCAGTTTTGAAGGTGATAAAAAAGGAGGGCCTTTTGACATAGATGAAGCGACAGCAAAACGAATGCTCATTGCCCAAAATCAAAGTGGACGGTCAAACAGCGACGTAATCGTTCGCTGGTGGAACGCTATGGATATCACTCGAAGGTCACGCAATATGTGGCTGATTGATTTTGGTCCAGACATGCCACTCGAAGAAGCCGAATCATATGAGGAGCCACTAGCCTATGTCCGAGAACACGTAAAGCCGATTCGAGACACAAACAATAGACGGGCGTATCGTGAACGCTGGTGGATTCACAATGAAGCTAGGCCAGGCATGCGCAACGCAATTGCGCCTTTAGAACGTTATATCGTTACTCCCCGTGTAGCTAAACATAGACTTTTTGCATGGTTATCGTCTGACATCATGCCCGATAGCCGTTTGTATGTTATTACACGGGAGGATGATTACTTTTTTGGAGTTCTCCATTCGCGCCTGCACGAACTCTGGGCATTGGCAACTTCATCGCGACATGGGGTTGGCAACGATCCAACCTACAACAACACCACCTGCCTCGAAACCTTCCCGTTCCCCTGGCCGCCGGGTCAGGAGCCGAGTGCGCCCCCCACCAGCCCCCCACCCCTGGCCCCTCCCCCACGCTTCGCGGAGGGAGGGGAACAGGCACACGCGGGAAACAATCTCCCTTCTTCCTTTGCGGATGAGCGCGCCGCGCCGAATGACGCCGCCCTGCCCCCTTCCCCCCCACGCGGGGGAAGGGCTGGGGATGGGGGGGACACAGCGCCGGGGATGGGGGGAAATCTCACCGATGAGGATCGTCTTGTGCTGGATGGCCCCGATTGGATGCTCTCGCCGGAGCAAGAACGCGCCATGACCGAGATCGCGCGCCGCTTGCGCAAGAATCCGACCCCCAGCGAAGATCGTCTGTGGCAGGCGCTACGTAAACGGCAGATCGACGGGCGCAAGTTCCGCCGTCAGATGCCAATTGGCCCCTTTGTGGTCGATTTCTACTGCTCCTCCGAGCGCCTGATCGTCGAAGTCGATGGGCCGATTCACGACTCACAGCGCGACGCGGATCAGCAGCGCCAGGACATGCTAGAATCGTTGGGGCTGCGGGTGCTACGTGTCACAGCGGAACAGGTCGAAACAGATTTACCCGGTGTATTGGAGATTATCCGCGCCGCCTTTCTACCCCCCACCCCCGGCCCCTCCCCCACAAGGGGTGAAGGGAGAAATCACGCGCGTGGGGCTGCTTTGCCCCCTGCCCCCCCACGCGGGGGAAGGGCTGGGGATGGGGGGGACACAGCGCCGGGGATAGCAGGGTACGCCGCATACGCCGCGATCAGCGCCGCCGCCGCCGCGCTCCACGCCGCACGCGACGCATGGCTCAACCCGCTCGGCCTCTCGGATCGCGCGCTCAAGGATCGCACGCTGACCAACCTCTACAACGCGCTGCTGGTATTTCGTGGTGTGCCCCCGCCAGAAGGTCGCAAGCACCCGAAGATCAAGCCTGCGGCGGGCGATTTCGCGCCACGTCTGGATCAACTGCACCGCGCGCTGGATGAGGCGGTCTGCGCGGCGTATGGCTGGGAGCCGGACCTCCTCGCCGACGAGGAAGAAATCCTGCGGCGGCTGTTGGCGCTAAA
>CBEVZO010000033.1:0-12194 GCA_965554365.1 uncultured Anaerolineae bacterium | reverse complement strand
CACAATCACCGTCACGGTGCGTACGATAGCCGAGCGGGGGCACACCTTTATCCATGTGGCGGTCACAGATACAGGCATCGGCATCGCGGAAAAGGACATGCCCAAGCTGTTCGAAGCGTTCCAGCAAGTCGATAGCTCGCTCACACGCACCGTCGGCGGCACAGGTATGGGGCTGCCCCTCGCTAAGTCGTTGACCGAATTACAGGGCGGGCGCATCTGGGTCGACAGCGAGGTCGGCGCAGGGTCCATCTTCCACATCACGATCCCCACGGGGCCGCTGCCGGACGATGTGGGCGTGATCGACGATGATCCAGAAGCCAGCGCCGCCGTAGAGATCAACCTACCACCGCCACCAGAACCAACACCGCAAGCTGCGGAGCCTGCACCGGGCATTGACGGTCCACCGGAAACGTCTACACCGCTGAAAACGGCGCTAATCGTGGAAGACAATGAAGGCGTGATGGACCTGTACCGGCGCTGTCTGGAACCGCTAGGCTATACCATCATCGGGGTCACCGATCCGGGTGCGGTACGCTATACATTGGCGGCACGACCGGACATAATCGTACTCGATGTGCATATGCGCGACGGGGCGGGTTGGGGCGTGCTAGAAGACCTTATCCGGCGCACCACGATCCCGATTGTAGTATGCAGCATCGACATGGATCGCGACCGGGGGCTGGCCCTCGGTGTGGCAGAATACATTTTCAAGCCCTTCACAGACGATCAACTCGCCGACGCAGTACGACGCGCAGAAACATTCGCGCAGCGGCGGCGCGTGCTGCTGGTGGATGACCATCCTGAGACTATGCGCATCTTCCGTGAGGCGCTCGAAGCCACACAGCGCTACAGAGTATTCCAGGTCACGTCTGGGGCCGAAGCGTTGGCATTGATCCAGGAACCGCCGCACGTCGATCTGGTGATCCTCGATCTACGCATGCCAGAAGTGGATGGATTCGAAGTGGTGCAAGCGATACGCGCCGATGCACGCACCAGAGATATTCCGGTGCTGGTACTCACTGCCGACGAAGTCAACGAATCCGAGCGGGTCGCCCTGCAAAACATCAACGTATACCGCAAAGACGCTATCGACGAAGATCGTCTACTGGACGAGGTTCATGCGCAACTCAATCCAAACGGGGAGAATGAGTAAGTGAGCAGCACGCCCAAGCACATTGAACTTCACTGCACCAACTGCGGCCATACGATGCTCTATGAACTGGGCAACACCGCCTGTCCACAGTGCAGCGAAACGATTCTTGAAGCACGCTACAATCTTGACGCGCTGCGACGCGACAAATGGGTTGAGCAGGTCACGCGCCGCAAGCCGGGACTGTGGCGGTATCATGAACTGCTGCCTATCCGCGATACCGCCCATATTATCTCGATGGGGGAGGGCGGAACTCCGCTATTTCGCGCGCACAATCTGGGATTGATGCTGGGCCTGCGCAACCTATACATCAAAGATGAGCGCCAGGGTCCCACCGGGTCATTTAAAGACCGGCAGGCCGCCGTCGCGATCTCGGTGATGCGTGAAATGGGTATCCGGGAAGCGGTGGTCGCCTCGACTGGCAACGTCGCGATTGCTTATGCAGCCTATGCTGCACGGGCCGGGATCAAACTATGGGCCTTCCTCACCAGTCAGGTTCCCGGTGAGAAAATGCGCGAAGTCGCCCTCTACGGCGCAGAAGTAATTAGGGTCACGGGCACGTATGACGCGACCAAAGCCGTTGCCGCGCAGTTTGCACAGGAACGCAAGCTGTTTCTAGATCGCGGCATCAAGAGCATCGCCGCCGTCGAGAGCATGAAAACAATGGCCTATGAAATCGCCGAAGATCTCGAATGGCGTGCGCCGGATTGGTTCATTCAAGGCGTCAGCGGGGGCATGGGGCCAATTGGCGTGGCAAAAGGCTTTGCGGAACTGATCGCATTGGGACTGGTGGACAAAGTCCCCGCGATAGGCATCGCACAATCGGAAGGCTGCGCGCCGATGATACACGCCTTCAAAGCCGGGCAGCGCATCGCCACGCCGGTCGAGAATCCGCAGACCTTAATCGCTACACTCAGCACCGGGCGGCCAGGCCGTGCATATGAACTGCTGTGGGACTTGATGCAGCAGCACGGCGGCGCAGCAGAAAGCGCCAGCGACCAAGAAGCCTTTGAAGCCATGAAGCTGCTCGCACGGATGGACGGCCTATCAGTGGAGCCGGCGACCGCTGTCACGTTCGCGGGCCTGTTCAAGATGGTGCGTAGCGGTGTGATCGATCCGGATGCTGTCGTCGTCGTGAACTGCTCCGGGCACACGTCCCCGGTTGAAAAACACATCCTAGGTGATCAGTGGGCGCGGCAAGTGGACGTTTCAAAAGCCGGGCGTCCCATGACGCTGCCCGAAGAAGGGCTGCTCGCGGCACTGGAACAAATCGAAACGACGATCCGGCGCGTGGTGGTGATTGAGGATAATCCCGACGCCGCCCGGTTGATCAGCCGGATTTTACAGACACGCGGGCAGTATCAGGTGGAGATTGCCGAGGACGGTCTGCAAGGCATTGACCTGGTGCGGCGTATCAAGCCGGATGTGGTGATCACCGATCTGATGATGCCGGGCATTGATGGCTTTGAGGTCGTGGATCGTCTAAAAAGCGATCCCGAACTGAGCCACACCCCGATCATTGTCCTCACCGCGAAAGAACTCACGCCGCGCGAACGCGAACGACTGAGCGACCAGATTGATGCCTTGTTGCAAAAAGGCAGTTTTCTGGACGAAGAATTGCTGCAAAGTATCATCAAGACGCTACAATAGAGGCATGCACCCATTATCGCAGTCTGTCAGGAAAAGTCGATGACCGCCAAAGCTACGATCTTGTATATTGAGGACGATCCCGCTAGCCGCCGCTTGATCCAGAGCGTGCTGACCTATGCCGGGTACAACGTGCTGGTTGCCGAGCGCGCGCTCGAAGGTATCGACATGGCACGCCAACACCGCCCCGATCTAATCCTCACGGACATCAATTTGCCAGACTTGAGCGGACGTGAAATCACCGTGCGCCTGCGCGCCGATCCCAATCTCACCACGATCCCTATCGTGGCATTGACCGCACAAAGCCATGCCTTTGAGCGGGAAAAGACGATAGTCGCGGGCGTGACCGGCTATATCACCAAACCTGTTGATGTGGATGAACTGACGCGCGTAGTGGGAGAATACCTTAAAGGACGCACTGACCCCGGCATCGATACCACAGCCCGACAAGAGGCACAACGCGCCTATAACCAGGAACTTGTGGAACGCCTGGAAGCCAGTGTCCGCGATCTGGAAACGAACAACCGCGATCTGCGCCACCTGGATCAACTGAAAGATGACTTCATTCAACTGACCGCGCACGAACTGCGCACCCCGCTGACTACCGTCTACGGCTACAGCCGGTTGGTACAAACGTCGGCGGCGATCCGCCAGATCATGGCGCTAGACCCCGAAGTTAACGCTTGCATGACCGGGTTGATCGAGTCAATTGAGCGCCTGCAAACAGTGGTAGACGAAATTATCGTCATCTCGCGCATCGCCTCTGGACGCCTGGACTTAAAGCTCAGCCTCACCCATCTGGATGAGCTGATCACCTGCGTGATCGAAAGTTACGCGCTCATTATCGCGCAGCGCAAACTCAAGGTAAAAATCGCCCCGGAAGAGTGGGCCATCACCTTTATAGCCGACCGCGAGTTGTTAGAGCTGGCGCTGGGCAACCTGCTCGGCAACGCGATCAAGTACACCCCCGATGAGGGCGTAATCACGCTCAGTGTCACGAAAGTGAATGAGAAAACGATCTGCATCAGTACGCAAGACAGCGGGATCGGAATTGATCCTAAAGACCAGCAATACGTGTTCGACCGCTTCTATACGGCAGGCGACACGCAATTGCATTCCACCAGCAAAACCGCATTTCGAGGGGGAGGACTGGGGTTAGGCCTTGCGATCTGTAAGGGCATTGTCGAGGCGCACCAGGGCCGCATCTGGGTCGAAAGCGAATGCTGCGATCCCGACAAAAACCCAGGCAGCACGTTCTTCATCGAACTACCACTGCGTACCATTATGCCAGACACCGCACCCCCAGTATCATCCTAACGCCGAGACGCTGAAACTAACCGATGTCTGACGCAATCCAGACCCGCCGCACCAGCTTGATCGCCGCCCTATCCTCGCCTGTGTTCTTAGGCATGGCTCCGGTGTTGGGCAAGCTGGCCCTACGCGGGGGCGCTGATCCGTTCACAGTGGCGGCAGTGCGCACCGCCCTCGCCGCAGGCATCTTGTGGATCGTGTACCTCATTTTCTGGCGCAAATACATCTTCATCTACCCTGCCGGATTCCTGGGCTGTGCCGTTGTGGGTACGATTAACGGTATCGGCTCGCTCATGTATTACAACGGCCTGCACCGGCTGGACGCCTCTATCGCGCAGCTACTCAACGGCACATATCTGATCTTCGTCGTGCTGATGGTCCGGCTCGGTGGACAGTCGCTTTCGTGGCGCACAGGCATCCGCGTATTGTTAGCCGTCTTCGGTGTGCTGTTGATCACTGGGGGCGTGCAAGGCGAAATTGACTGGTTAGGTGTAGGTTTCATGTTCGGCAACGCCATGCTGTTCGCGGGGACCGTCGTGCTGGCCCAGCGCGTATTATGGGAGATGCCACCACAAACCGTCACGCTCTACGTGATGACAGTCATGGCGCTGGTCGTCGTGATGGCACGCGTTGCGTATGATCTTCACTGGTTTCCGCAGACCACTGACGCGCTGTGGGCGATTGTGGCGCTCTCCATCACCACCGCCCTTTCGCGGCTGACACTTTTTGCGGGAGTGAAAAAACTCGGCAGCCTGCAAGCAACGCTACTCGCCATCACCGAACTGGCGGTTGCCGTGGGGCTATCCTATTTGCTGCTGCATGAAAGTTTGACTCTGCTGCAATGGATTGGTGTAACGGCATTTATCGCCAGCTTGTTTGTGCAGGGCAGCGCCTACAGCAAAGACGCGCCCAAAGGCGCGGTTCCGTTACCGAATATGGCGGGGATTGCGTTCCAACAGATCGCGTTTACGCACGCATTCGGAGATAGTGGCATCTCACAAGATGAACTGGACGCGATCCGGCGTATGATGGGTGTTGAGGGGCCGTTACCCTCTGAACCACCGCTAGAATATCCACACTCCGATGCACCACCTGACACAGATGCAACATCCAGCGCCACCGATAATGCAGACTAAGCTCCATCCGGCCCAGCCTGATCCCGGCTGAAGAACGAAATCAATTTGTCTACCGATTGGCGGAACCGTGAGGGACGGAGTTTGTCATCCGCACCCGCACGCGCCGCATCGCGCTGCGCCTCAAACACTTGCTTGCGCCCCCTGGCAGGCCGCGTTTCCTCAATCGTCCCCGCTTGCACCACTTCAACCGGCACGGCTGCGTCCGAGGAGGGCGCTGGTGTGTGATGCGTACGCGCGACAGACGCAGGAACCGTATCTTCCTTACTGATCGGAGGCTCAGCAATAGAAGAAACAGGGGCGACTTCCGGCAACGATGCGGGCGGCGCGGGAACGTCAGTGCGTGTTTCGGGTTTGGATTTGGGCGGGGCAGGTTTGGACACCGCTTTGCTACGCGCTTGCTCTGTGAAGCGGGCACGCAGCGCGTTGATCGCGTCCGCTGAGCCAATGCGCCGCAGTGCTGCCGCCGCTGTACGTCGGACCACCGGATGCGCATCATCCAACGCTTTCGCCAACGGTTCGACAGCCCACGTCGCCTGAATCTGCCCTAACACCGCTGCCGCATTGCGCCGCACCTGCCACGAATCGCGTCGCAGCGCGCCCAACAGCGTGACCACTGCCGGGGCACTCTGGAGTTTGAGCAGCGCTTCCGCAGCAGCCAAGCGGACTTGGGGCGGTGAGGACGGACTATGAAACAGAATCACCAACGGCTCAACCGCTATACGATCTTGCAGATCACTCAACGCGCCCGCCGCACGGATCACATCATCCTGATGGCGGCTCTTCAACGCGCCGATCAAACCTGCCACATCTTCTGCTGCAATCAATGTCTCCACATCAATGCGCTGGTCAAGTGCGTGTAAGGTGGTGTTAAAATGACGACGTACCTGATCATCCTGCTCGGTACGCAGCGCCTCCTTGAGCGCCGGAACCGCCCGTGTCGCGTCCAGCGCACGCAGCGCCAGAGCCGCACGTTTGCGTACTTCTGGATCAGTATGGCGCAGCGCCTCAACCAGTTCCGGGATATTGCGTCGTGATTGAAGCTGCCACACATTCGGTCGTGAATCGGTCACGCTACACGTCCCTATCAATATCCGTTACGTCATGCCCATACGCAGTATACTCAATTCGGCAGAATTTTACCCGTCAATCCGGCTAATTTGCACCCCGCCCCAGTGTCAGTAGAATCATATCATAAGTCGCGACGACAATGGAGATACGATTATGGAAATTCGCACGTGTCCACACTGCGAACATGAAAATCTGCAACGCGCTGTTTTTTGCTTCCAGTGCGGGGCCAATCTTGACGAGCCGCCAACTGTGCGGGGCATTCACCCCCGGCGACGGTATGTCGAAGACGCCATGCGCTCTTTACACGGACATGAGGATGCACTTGCCTCCGATCTGGTGCAGCGCCTACGCGAGGCAAAGAACAACCTGCCGCCCCCCATCCACAGCACGCCGCTCACATGTTTGCGGTGTGGCACACTAAATAAGCCACTGGCAAGCTACTGTATCGGCTGCGGCACAACCCTTTCTGTGTCGGATGAGATCGACAAACAGCATCCTGTGCCCCATGCCAGTGCCTTGAGCGATGTGGGGCAGGTGCGCGACAACAACGAGGACCGTGTAGGGTTATGGGCGCAACATGGCGTCGTGCTAGCAGTTGTCGCGGATGGTATGGGCGGAGCCGCTGCCGGAGAAGAAGCCAGCCGTCTAGTGATGGAAGCAATCCAGGCTGACTTTCTAGGCGAGGCACGCGGCAGCGAAACACTGCGCGATCTTTCGGAAGACGAAATCTCCAGCAAGCTACGTTCCGCCGTTCGCCGCGCCAATCGCGCTATTATCGACCGGGCTAGCGAACACACCGAACTGCAAGGCATGGGCACAACGATCACGATGGCGCTCATCCGCGACAACCGGGTAATTCTGGCGCATGTGGGGGACAGTCGCGCGTATCTCGTGAATGGGCATGACGGCTGGATCAACCAAATCACCGACGATCACAGCTTCGTGGAAGCACTGCTAGCGTCTGGGCACATCACGCCCGAACAGGCCGCCGTCCACCCTATGCGTAACGTGCTTTATCGGGCACTGGGGCAGGTCGAAGATACCGAAGCCGATCTCTACAGCCGCTCCCTGAAAGATGGCGATTGGCTGGTGCTATGTTCGGACGGCCTGACCCGACACGTATCGCCCGCCGAAATCGCAGAAATCGCTACCGAGGGCGCGACACCGGATGAGGTAACTCAAGCACTGGTTGATCTTGCCAACAAGCGCGGCGGTGAAGACAACGTGAGCGCGGTAGTCATCAAAATGGAGAGCAGCGACGAGATTGAACCGGAAGAGCCTCCCGATCCGGCTAATTTCGAGGACACCTCCGTGGGCCTGTATCAGACAGAACTGCCGGAAGACACATTGGATGACGATCCTGATACTGTCGAGCTAGTACCAGACGTTGAAAACGCCGGCGACGATGCTCCCGACGACGATGCAGACGATAGGGAGGCCGTCGAAGACACTGACGATTGAGCAACGCCGGCTTATACGTCAGCACCACCGGCAATCTGCCGGATTCAAAAACCAACCATCCTATGCTACATCAAAACGGGACCATAGTACTACAGACCCGACCCAGCGCGGCATGGTACATTAAAAGTGTATCAATGGTAAGATTACCGTTCCTTAATTTATCCTATCTGGAGGCATTATTATGCTGTATCTTCCACGCGAAGAAGGTCAAGGTCTTGTTGAGTACGCGTTGATTCTCGTGCTGGTCGCGGTCGTCGTGATCATCATCCTGGCCCTGCTCGGCCCGGCCATCGGTAACATCTTCTCGAACATCGTCGAGAATCTGTAATTCTGATAGGGCAGCCCTAACAGGTTGCACCCGTTGAGTATCACAAGCGCCCACATCGCAGTGGGCGCTTCGTTTTGCTTCAGGGTTTCGTATTCCCGCCAGTATACCGCGAGTCACTCAGTGATCAGGCGCACGTCATCCACCCAGATTGTGCCCGCCTGTGGCAACTCCCAGTGCCCCATATCAAACACTAACCACGCCACCTGTGCCGGATCGAATACGTCTGCGCCTGCGTCACCAAACCACTCAACCTTGCGCAAGTCATCCCACGCCACAACTACCGGCGTCCAATCCGCGCTGGTGACATGCAACTCGATCTCGAAGGGAGCTGCGTCGGATGGCTCAGGGTTTGCCGGGTCCAGCACCGCCAGCGCAAAACGCAGCACCAGATCAGGCTGATCAGTACGCACCATGAAAGACACGCCCTGCGCGTTGGCCCATGCTGGCGCGGGGAACAGATCAAAACCACAGCCAGCGGATTCCTCGATAGGAATATCAAACGTCATTTGCAGCACCAGATCACCGGGTTGCTCACCAGGGACCAGATCGCACGCGAACACTGTTTCCTGCATGTTGATGTAATCCCACCACTCCATTGTCAAGTTGTCCAGGCGCAGCACAGTAGTCAAGCCCTCAGCGTCCGGTACGGCATCCACAGCGTCGGGAGATACATCATCGAGCGGCGCATCAGGTTGATCACCATCGGGCGCGTCCGGCAAATCAACGGGTGGAGGAGCCTCACCGGGAATAAAATCACGCACGGCCTGATCGACAAACTCCACCAGCAACGGTCCCAATGCGGCATTAGCCACATCATTCGGGTGACTATCCCACTCATCGCCGCGATACTCGGCACGCAAGAATCCCTGTGCATACGCTGCATGAGTGAAAATATCAAACACAGCGATATCCGGATGTCCCGCCAGATACTCATCCGAAGTCAGATACTCCGCCCAACGTCGTGCGCGCGCCGCCGCCGCCGCGTCTGTCACATTCGGAAACAACGGCGGGGTGGTAAACGGGACAAACAGTTTATCGGGGTGCTGATCCGCCACATCGCGTATGCTCAGGTAATACTCCTGATACTGCGCCCACATGAAGTCATCATAAATGTGCGCACTGGGGAAACAACTCTTGAAGATGATCACATCGTATTCCAGCATGTGACTGAATGTGTTGCTGGGCGGGCTGGTCACAGGTTGGTTAAAAATCGCATACCAACCATCGGGATCGGTGTTGTCGCCAGGCATATCCCAGTTGACGCCAAGCCAATTCCCAGCAGCATCAACCAGCCCTTCCTCGTTATACCCGTGATCCCAAAACTCATATCCGCGCGCGGTGAATCCCTCGCGCACGCTGCCCCCCTGAATGATCCCCTGACCGGTCGAATGGTGCATAAACAACACCCGTATCGGGTGTTCTTGCGCCGCCGTGACACCCGTGCCAGCCCCTGACATCGCGATCCCTATCAGCAGGCTAATTACGAGCGCAATACCCCACACATTTCTCACTCTGCACAGCATAATCCATTCTCCTCAACCACTACGCCGACCACAGGGTGTGACCGGCGCTAGCTATACGTCTATTCGTCCAACGCGCGTTGGAGCGTGCGCTCTCGCGTCTGAACACTTTGAGCCATATCAATGAAGGCTTGAATGAGCTTCTGAATCTCCGCTTCCGTACTGGATGCCGACAGGTCTTGCAACTCTTCATATTCACCATGCACAAGCTGGTGTGTAGCGTCCATCACCTCCTGTAAATAGATGGTAGTGTAACGCACGCGTTCCACCAAATTGCGCATCATCGACAATCCGACTACCGGGCGTTGGCGGATAAACTCCATAAAGTCCTTCCGGTGCAGCACCAGCACTTTCAGGTCTTCATCCGCTATGACGGCGGCTGAACGCAACTGCTTGTCAAGCACCGAAAACTCGCCAAACATCTCGGTCAAGCGCCGGATCGTGAACGGATTTCCGTCCGCGTCTTCCGTCACAATCCGCACACTGCCAGAGAGAATAATGTACATTGAATCGCCATCGTCACCCCGGTCGAATACCATGTCGTTTTTGGCGTATGTTTCTTCGCGCATCACGTCGATCAGCCCCTGGCGGTCCTTAGCGCTGACGTCCTTGAACAGCGAGTAGTCCTTCAAACGTTCTGCAACATCCATGTGCTGTTATCCTAAGCTCAATTCAATGGTGACTGCGGCCCCTTGCGTGCTTCGATCTGCTCACGGAGTGCATCCTCACGGCGCTGCAACTCCGCTGCTGCCGAGGAAAACACCCCCGTGACCAATGCGTGCGTGTCGGACGAGATTGCGTCGGGGGCCAACTCCACTGTGCTAGTATCCTCAAGCGCTGTAGATTCTGCGCCCGCAGCAGGTGCGGCTGTCAGCTTGTGATAGTCGCCCTTGCCGATATCCGACATCGCTTCGACTGCCGTTTCAACCACACGCGTCGTGTGCCGCGCTTTTTCAGCAAGGTAGCGCAGCATCGCCAGCACCACCAGGGGACGGCTCTGGATAAACATGCTGAACTCTTCGCGCTTCAACATTAGCGTGCGGACATGGCCTACAGCCCGCGCTTTCGCCGAGCGAGGTTGACCATCCAGCAGCGAGAACTCACCGACTACTGTACCCGCCTCAAATGTGCGGATGAATTCATCCTCGCCGGTTTCCGTGCGCACCGAGATCGTTACTTCACCCGTTTCAATCAGGTACATGGCGTTGCCTTCATCGCCCTCATCAAACAACACCACACCCTCTTCAAATTCCTCGGCCTTGATCGCGCGACTGAGATTTTCTAGATTCGGCAGGGATACATGGTGGAAAATAGTAATCCGGCTTAACCGATCCGCCAACTCAGAGAGTTGCTGCGGCGTGAAGTTTGCGGCCAATCCCGACACGCGCATGAACATATCAAACCGATGCACCAACGTGGGATCGTGTTTGCCCAACTCATCATTAAGCGTGCCCTGCATGGCGTCGTCGTCGGTGGGAAACACGCGCTGCATAAACATCGTAACCGACGGCCCCAATTGGCGGCGAATGGCATTGACCTCGGCCTCGTATTCGGCGATTTCTGCTTCCCAAGCCTCACGCAGCCGGTCGCTGACCTGACTCGTAAGATTGTTGCGCAGAATCCCGATGTTGGCTTGCAGGCCCAACATACGGCGGATCAGGTTAATGCTGTCCGCGCCAAAGAAATCGGATAAATCATGGAATACCTGCTCAATCCCAGCCTCGCCCAGACGTTGAATCGCCTGACGCTCACCGCCGAAATTATCGACTTCGAGGCCCAGGGTTTCGGCGAACCGCTGCTTTTCCTCTGCCAAACCCTGCCCAATCTGCCAGCCGATAAAGACGCCGCCGCCCAACCCGATACCGACCGCGATCAGCAGCAGTTGTAGCCCTTCTAGCTCGCTGGCGAGATTGTTATAGGCCATATGCAACAGAATCGCGAGGGCAATGCCCACCAATGGCATTGTGTAGCGCCTGGTGGAGGTTGAGCGCCGCAGCCGTCCGAGGGAAATGCCGACCAGCCCGCTAGCCGTCGCGTGCATCAACGTCGTGGAGAGTGTGCGGCTGAGCGCCACGCCCAACACCGCTTCACCAGCATCGGGCAAATACACCACCACGTTTTCGGACAGCCCAAAACCGATACCGACCGCGATCCCATAGACCGCCCCATCGACGATATAGCGGAAACGCGGGTCGCGCACCAGATAATACAACACCAGCGCCTTCAACACTTCTTCCAGCACCGGAGCGACCAGACTCGTCAGGCTTTCGTAGGCCAGTCCCCGTTCCAACAACATTGTATTGAGCAGATAGGCCAGCGAAAACGCACCCAATGCCCCCCAGCCCATGCACGATAGAATAGTGCTGGCTTTGCCCGTGCCGAACACGTCCAGCATCACAAACACATAAACCGTCAGGAGCGGTACAGCAACCGCAACTCCGTAGGCGATCAATGTCACTGAATTCATCGCAACAATCGCTTTCTTTAACACCACAGCAGCTTGTGATATACGCCATAGTAACTTCTGCCATTACTGGTAATTCTATCGAATTGCGCACATCGTGCATAGTGGC
>CBEVZO010000032.1:0-12208 GCA_965554365.1 uncultured Anaerolineae bacterium | reverse complement strand
GCCAATCATTGGCTTGATCACCAATGCAGGGCTGGCGATTTACCTGTTCACGTTCAGCCCGCAGGCGTGGTATGTGGCTGCCGCGTGGTTGACCGTCGGGGCGCTGCTGTACTATGCCTATTTCTCTAAGATCGAAGCGCTAGAGAAGCCGAGCGATATTTTGCACGAAGAGGTGTTGGTGTCGCGCAATTATTCGGTGCTGGTGCCGATTGCGACCAATGAGCAGGCCGAGCAACTGGGCTACATCGGCGCGTTGATTGCCGGTCGGCACGACGGTGAGGTGATGGCGCTGTATGTGGCGGAAGTGCCGCCTTCGCTGTCGCTGGCGGACGGGCGCGTGTTCCTGAGGGCCGGGCGCGACTATCTGGAAACGATGATCGGCGTGGCGCGTGAACGCGAAGTGCCGGTGCATACCATGATCCGCTTGGGGCGTAACGTAGCTCAATCTGTGCGCAAGACGGCGGTAGAGAATGCCAGTGACATGATCGTGCTTGGTTGGCCGGGTAGCACCAATACGTCGGGCCGTGTGTTCGGCAGTGTGATCGATCCGATTGTCGATAACCCGCCGACGGATATTGTGGTGGTGCGTTTCCGCGAGGAACGTCCGCTGCGCAGCATCCTTGTGCCGATTGCGGGTGGTCCGAACAGCCGCCGGTCGGTTGAGTTGGCTGTGACGATGGCGCAACAGGCATCGAACGGGGTGCAGACGCGGATTGTGTTGTTCTCGGTTGTGCCCGCCAACGCGCGCGTGAGTGCGAAAGTACGTGTGCAGAAGTTCATGGACACAATGGCGGTGAATCTCAACTTTGAACGCGTGGAGATCAAGACCGCTGAAAACGAGAACACGGTCGATGCGATCCTCAAGGAAGCCAAGAGTCATGACATGGTGATCATTGGGGCGAGCGAGGAACCGCTGTTCCAGAACATGCTGTTAGGGACTGTGCCGGAGCAGGTGGCGCGGCGCGCGGTAGTGACTGTGATCATGGTGAAGCGGCGCAGTAGCCCGATGCACAGCTTCTTACGTCAGACGGTGCTGGAGCCGACCACCGGCGCGAGCGTGAAGCGTGATTTGAACGAGAAGCGCGGCAACGGGAAAAACGGTAACGGGAAAAACGGCAAAGGCACCACTGCTGAAACTGACGCCGTGACGCCGGACGAGGGCAACGACGACTAACGTCGGAAGCCGATACAGGAAAATTCGAACCGGGGTGTGCTGCGGAGTGCAGTACGCCCCGGTTTTGCGTTAAGGTGTGGTGGTGTGAAACGCTACTGCAACACGATCACGGTGCTGCTGCGCGGTGCGAGTTCGTCAAACGGTGCATACTCCGCGAAGCCGCCCGCAGCGGTGAGGGCAGGCGTGTCGGCTGTGCCGGAGCCTAGCACCACCTCGGCGGTCAGGTCGCCGGAGAGCAGTGTCGCGGTGGCGGAGAGCGCGTAATCTGTGACCGCGTCGTCGTCCAGATTGACCAGCACGAGCAGTGTCTCCTCGTCGTTGGCGCGCAGCATGGCGAACACATGCGCGTTTCCGGTTTCGATCAACTGGATCGCGCCCGTGCTAAGGGCGGGGTGTGCGTTGCGCAGGTGGATCAGCGCGCGGTAGTGGCTCAGCAGCGAGTCGGGATCGCCGGTCAGCGTGGCGACGTTGCGCGTTCGGTAGCCGGAGGCCATCGTTTGCCAGGGCTGGCCCGCCTCAGTGAAGCCGCCATTGATGCGCGCGTCGGTCCACTGCATCGGCGTGCGGATGCGTTCGTCGGGCTTTTCTCCGACCATGCCGATTTCTTCCCCGTAGTAGATGAACGGCACGCCGGGGCCGGTCAGGAGCAGGGTGGCGGCTACTTGCGCTGCGCCCTCGTCTTCGTCAAGCTGGCTGAACACGCGGTTCTGATCGTGGTTGGTGATGAACGTGGCGTACTGCCCCTCCGGGTAGGCGGCGACGATGGTGTCCAGCGCGTAGGCCACAGGCGAGGCGCTCTTAAGTTGTGCGGCGGTCAGGATCGCGCTGGCGAAGTCGAACTCAAACGCAATGTTGACTTTGTCGCCCACATACGGCACGACATTCGCGGTCGCGTCCCAGACTTCGCCGACAGTCAGCGCGTCAGGACTGCGGTCATGCACATAGACGTGGAAATCTTCCAGCCACGCGAGCGTTTCCGGTGTGTTTTCCATGATCGGGCCGTCTTCGTCCAGGTGGCGAATCGCGTCCAGCCGGAACCCGTCAACGCCCATGTCGGTGAGCCAGAAGTCGATCACGTCGTACATTTCCTCGGTCACGGCGGGGTGTTCGTAGTTCAGATCGGGCATGCCTGACCAGAACAGACCGAAGTAGTAGCGACTGCCCGCGCGATGCCACACGGATGATCCCCAGGGCGAACGGTGATCGGGCGGATTGTCGGCCCAGATGTAGTACGGTTCGTATTCAGGATCGCCGGATTCCGCTGCGACGAACCAGGGGTGTGCGTTGGAGGTGTGGTTTAGCACGAGGTCCACGATCACGACGATGCCGCGCTCGTGAGCGGCTTCCAGCAGCGCACGAAAGTCCGCGTTGGTCCCGTAATCTGTTTCGATGTTGTAGTAGTCAAACACATCATAGCCGTGATAACTCGGCGACTGGGCAATGGGCATGAGCCAGATGCCGGTCACGCCGAGATCGTCGGTGGTGGTCGGATCGCCGTCGTTGAGATAATCAAGCTTCTCGATCACGCCTTGCAGATCGCCGATGCCGTCGCCGTTGCTGTCGTAGAAGCTGCGCACGAAGACTTCGTAAAACACGCGGTCGTTCCACCAGGGATAGTCGCCTGTGACGACGGGGGGCGCGCCGAAGATGTCCAGACCGGGGAAAGCGATATCGGGCGCGGCGACCAGGGGCAGATCAGCGTTGATATCGTTGAGCGTGGCGGTGAAGGTCTGCCACAGGTCCAGCGAGATGGTGTACCCGGCGGGTACGTCCGGCGCGCTGCTGATGTCCACGTCTTCAACCGCGATTTGCAGGGCGAACGCATAGCCGATCACCTGATCGCCGTCGAAGACAAACGTCACGCCGAGTGGGTTGCCGGTGATCGCCGCGAAAATCAACTGCTCGATGGGGTCCGGCGAGTTGGGATCAAACCCGACCATGTTCAGGGCTTTGTTGTCGAGAACGATGGAGATGGCCTCTGCCTCGCGTCCGTCGTCGAGTGTGACGACTTCGTGGGTGACGGTGATGGCGTTGGTGCTGAGATAACCGGCGATGTCTGCGGCACTGATGTCAAAGATGCGCGTGACGGGCGATGCATTCAGATCGGTGATGTAGAGGTGCGGGCTAATCAGCGTGTTCAGGCCGGGCCAGACTTGCAGATCAGCGGGTTCGGCGAGTTCGATCCAGCCGGGCGGCACAGCGGGCAGATCGGGTTCATCCTGGCTGTAGGCGGCCTGGACGTAGCTTGTGCCGTCGGCAACGATCACAGTGCCTTCCAGAATGTAACCACTGGGGATGCCGCTGGCGGGTGTGAAAATCTCGCTGACGAGCATGTGCTGCGCGATGTTGGGACTCGGTTCCCCGACGACATACGTGCCGCTTTCTTCGCGGATAAACTCGACGCGCTGCTGGTCGATCACCTGATCGTTCTGTTGGACGGTGTAATCTTGAATTACGGCGAAATCCGTGTTGACACGGTAGCTGGTGTAGGTGTTCAGAGTTAGGAGGCCGCCCAGTACACGGTCGAGCAGCAGTTGTCGCTCGGTGGGCAGGCCGTCCTGGGCGGAGGACTGGGGGAGGGGGACCAGCGCCAGCAGTATCGCCAGCGCGACGACTAATGTGATATAGCGCGAAACACGCGTGACGATCATCGTAGCTCCTTGTTGACAGTTGCAGTTGTGTGGTTCGCTGAGGGCTGAAACCCTCAGCTACACAAAACCAAAGGACGCTCAAGCGCCCTGGCGCGCGGCGAACGAGGGTCGTTTCACGGTCCGGCTTGTATGTAGCCGACGCAGTGTTTTCTGCGACTGTAAACCGGTTTAGTAACGTTATGTGCTGATTATACCGCATCTGGTGTGGATGGGGTGAATTTCGTAAACACGCGAAATCTCCTATACTGAGTGAAATTAAGGATGTTTGAGCGATTGGAGGTGCGCATTGCTTGAGATTGTTAATCTGGATCAAGAACTGGGCAAGCGGGAGTGGAAGCTCCGGCGCTCGAAGTACCGCCAGCGATTGTATGACCTGTCGCGGGCGGCGCACGATGCGAAGATGCCCACTGTGGTTGTGTTTGAGGGCTGGGACGCGGCAGGGAAAGGGACGTGCGTGCAGACGCTTACCTCGCGCATGGACCCGCGCGGCTTCACGGTGCATCCGATCCGTGCGGCGCGCACGTATGAGCAAAAACGACCCTGGCTATGGCGGTTCTGGCTCAAGCTGCCGAATTACGGGCATATGGCGATCTTCGACCGCAGTTGGTACGGGCGTGTGACGGTCGAGCGCGTAGAGTATGGGCTGCCGCAGCGTGAGGTGTTGCGTGCGTACAACGATATTGTGGACTTCGAGCGGCTGATCGCGCTGGATGGCTACGTGATCATCAAACTCTTTCTGCATATCTCCAAGAAGGAGCAAGCACGACGCTTCAAGCAGATCGCCAAAGACCCGCTCGAAGCGTGGCGGCTGGAAGACGAAGACATCGCACGGCACAAACGCTATGAGCAGTGGCGGCAGGTGTATGACGAGATGTTGGAGCGTACCGAGACGAGTTTTGGCCCCTGGACTATCATCGAGGCCACCAACCGCTGGTTCATGCTGGACAAAGTGTACTGCACGTTGATCCTCGCGATGGAGAACCGGCTGGGTGAGCTAGATGCGGTGCCGCCGGTGATCAGTGAGGCTGAGGCGCAGGGAGAATTCGACTGATGCTTGAAACAATCGATCTCACCAAGGAACTTACCCCGGAGCAGTATAAACCCCGGCTGATCAGATTACAGGTGCGGTTAGGCCAGTTGGGCTTTCAGGTCTATCAGCAGAAACGCCCGGTGATTCTAGCATTTGAGGGTTGGGACGCGGGCGGCAAGGGTGGCGCGATTCGTCGCATCACGGAGCGACTCGATCCGCGTGGATACGTGGTGCAACCGATCAGCGCGCCGAAGGGCGACGACGCCGAACACCATTACTTGTGGCGTTTCTGGCGGCGGTTACCGGAAGGTGGGCAGATCGCGATCTTTGACCGGACGTGGTACGGGCGCGTGATGGTCGAGCGCGTTGAGGGTTTTTGTACGGAGAACGAATGGCGGCGCGCGTACCGCGAGATCAACGAATTTGAACGCCAGTTGGTTGATTTCGGTACGATTATGTGCAAGTTCTGGTTGCACATCAGCCAGGAGGAGCAGTTGGCGCGGTTTGAGGGGCGGCGCGATACAGCGTACAAAGCGTGGAAGCTGACCGATGAGGATTGGCGCAACCGCGAAAAGTGGAATGCTTATTCTGAAGCGGTCGAGGATATGCTGCTTAAAACCAGCACGACGGTCGCGCCCTGGTCAGTTGTGCCCGCCAACGATAAGCTGATCGCGCGTGTGTTTGTCTTGCAGACGGTGGTCGATGCGTTGGAGCAACACCTTGATCTGTCGTTTGATCAGACACAACATGGGCAAAATGTGAAAGTAGACAAGAAGGGCAAGAAGAAAAAGAAGAAGTAGTGTGCTGTGTCAATACACGAAAAACGCCCTGTCCTGTGATATGTTAGGATGGGGCGTTTGCATGTTGACGTTAAAGGGTGGATCAGCTCAGGGTGGCGCGAATAGTCTCGGCTAACTCAACCGTCTGGCGATCCGGCGACACGTTCAGGGTGGCGCGTAATTTTGCTTCCAGGCGCGCGTAGGCGTCTAATGCTGCTGCGGGATGGTCCAGGTCGCGGTAGAGCGTCATCACGGCGCGGGCGAGGTCTTCGCGCTGCGGGCTGGTTGCGGAAGCGCGCAGGAAATAACCGAGCGATTCTTCTTGGTTGCCGCGTTGGCGATAGATACGCGCCAGTCCCGCCAGGGCTTCGGCGTAGCTGCCGAGCAGTTCGTCGCGCCGCCGGAGAATCCATTTTTGTTCGGCGGGGGCCAGGAACGGGCCATTGTAGAGCGCGATGGCGTTTTTGTAGAGCGTGATCGCTTCGTCATCCGGGGCGACGGCGGCGTTCTGCACGGCCTCGGCGAACTTCACCACGTCATATTGCAGGTCGAGATCGGGCGAGACACGGTAGAAACCGGACCAGTAGACAGTGAGGTCGGCTTGCAGAATTTCGCTGATCTTGCGTTTGGTGACGTGGAAGACGTTGGTCGCTTCACGCGTGTTGAGTTTGGGCCAGAAGGTGCGGAAGATTTCGTCACGCGTGGTCATGCCGCGATCTACGAAGTAGAAGAACAACATGCGCGGCAGCACCCCGTCCCAGTGATCGATCAGCCGCCCGTTGATCAGTACACGGCCTGTGCCTAGCGCGCGGACTTCCAGCACGGGCTGATCGTTGGGTTGAGCATAATCGAGGATCATGCGGTTGGGGTGTGTGGGGACCAGCGCCACTTTATCTTGCAGTTGAGCGTGTTTGAGCAGTGGCATGGGCAGCTCGCGTGTGCTGATCAGTACGCGGCAGCCAGACGCAAGCTGTTGGACGAGCGCCGCGACAAAAGCAAGACTGTCTTCGGACGCGGCAAGATCAAAGGCATCCAGAATCAGCGTGACGTTGCCCGCAGCGTTCATCGCGCGCGCGACCACCTCGGCAGCGGCTTGTGGATCAGCAGGGAGTTGGTCGAGCGTGTGCCCTAGATGGCTTTGCAAGGCGTGTTGCAGCGTGCCCAGTAGATCAGGAAAGGGCATATCCGGCGTGTTGGCTGCAACAAAGATCGCTTTCCCGGCGGGATCGTTCAGCACGGGGCCGATCAGGCTGTGCTGTCCGTGAAAGTCGGGGTGTAAGACGACAAGGGTGATATCTGGCGCAAGTTTTTTCAGTTGATCGTAGGCAAACGTGAATGAACTGAGCGTATTCATGAGTAGCTACTCCACCCTGAACATACTGATAATCTGTGTTTGGACAAAAGCTTATTGCTTGTTTTGTTATAGCACTAGACTGAACGGTTTTATTGGTAGCATTATACACGCATGGTGAAAACAACACAACCCATCAATCTGTTTCTAATCAATTAATGATATACACGCGTGTGGATAAGTCAAGTGATGCCTTTGGAGAAAGAGGGTGTGTTGTCGGGTGGGCGCGTCAAGCGGTGCGGCGCACGGCTTCTACGACGTTAGGCAGGCGCTCGATTTTGGTGAGGATGCGCGATAACTGCTTCACGTCGCGGATTTCCATGGTTAGCTCGAAGGTGGCGATGTTCTGCCGGGTGCTGATATTGACGTTAGACATGTTGATTTTCTCGTCAGCGATGACCGCGCCGATATCGCGCATCAATCCTTCGCGGTCGTAGGCGACGATGACGACGGGCACAGGGAAGCATTGCTGACCGCCTTCGGGGGGCCATGTCACGTTGATGATGCGTTCCGGTTCGTTGGTGTTGAGGACGTTTTTGCAGTTATGGAGGTGGACGGTGATGCCCTTGCCGCGCGTGATAAAGCCTATGATGGGGTCGCCGTAGGTGGGGTTGCAGCAGCCCGCCAGTGTGACCAGCAGCCCTTCAGTATCGTCGATGCGCATCCCTTCGGCCTGGGTGCGCCTCTGGCGACTGACGGTCGCTTCGAGCGTGGGATCGTCTTCAGGCGCGCTTTCGAGCAGCTTAGGGCTGATGTGGGCGGCAGTGATCTCGCCGGTTCCCAGTGCGAGCATCAGGTCTTCGGCTTTGGCATAGTCCAACTGCGCGGCAATTTCGTCACGCGATTTAGAGCTTTGCCCGATGCGGCGCAGTTCGCGGTCGAGGACTTCTTTACCGGCGGCGAGCGCATTGTCACGTTCGCGGCGCTTAAACCACTGCTTGATTTTGTTGCGGGCGCGGGTGGTCTTGATATAGCCCAGGTGCGGGTTGAGCCAGTCCAGGCTGGGGCCGCCGCGATTCGCGGTGGTGATCTCGATGCGGTCGCCGTTCTTAAGCTGGTAGTCCAGGGCGACCAGCCGCCCGTTGACTTTTGCGCCCCGGCAGCGATGCCCGACCTCGGTATGCACGTAAAAGGCGAAATCGACCGGCGTCGCACCTTCCGGCAGGTCGATGATATCGCCTTTGGGCGTGAGCGCGTAGATGCGTTCCGGGCTGATCTGCTCCATCATGCTCTCGACAAACGTGTTGGCGTCCTGCACGCCGATTTCCTGCACGTCTTCCATCATATGCCGGATCAGGTCCAGGCGGCGTTCGAGCGCGTCATCAGAGCGGGTGGCTTGCTGATGGTACTCTTTGTATTGCCAGTGAGCGGCGATACCGAACTTGGCCTGCTCGTCCATCTCATCAGTGCGAATCTGGACTTCGAGAGTTTTGCCATCTTTGTCAATCACCGCAGTGTGCAGACTGCGGTAGGCGTTCTCTTTGGGGGAGGAGATGTAGTCGTCGAATTCCTGGGGGATCACGCGGTATTGCGAGTGAATAATGCCCAGCACGCGGTAACAATCTTCGATTGAGGGTACGATAATGCGGAAGGCACGCACATCGTAGATTTCGCCAAACGGGACGTTCTTACGTTCCATCTTGCGGTAAATGCTGTAAATGTGTTTGGGGCGGCCCCAGGCGGCGGCTTTGATGCCTGTGCGGGTGAAATGCTCTTTGAGCGTGTCCATGATGCGTTTGAGTTCCGCTTCGCGTTCGGATCGTCGTTCGTTGAGTTGGTCGGCAATGGCGCGGTATTTGTCGGCGTCGAGGTAGCGGAAGGCGAGGTCTTCAAGTTCCCATTTCATTTGCCAGATACCGAGTCGGTTGGCGATGGGGGCGAAGATGTCGAGCGTTTCGCGCGCCTTGTCGATACGGTTATTGTAGGGCATGTGGCCGAGTGTGCGCATGTTGTGCAAGCGGTCGGCTAGCTTGATCAGGATCACGCGGAAGTCTTGCGCCATCGCCATGAACATCTTTTGCAGATATTCCATTTCGCGGTCGCGCTTGCTGCCTTTGCTATCCAGGCCGGTCGGCAATTGCTTCAACTGCGTGACGCCGTCCACCAATTCGGCAACCTTCGGGCCGAAATCGCGCACGAGGTCGTCGTGCGTGACGACGGTATCCTCCACCACATCGTGCAGCAGCGCCGCCGCGATGGTGGTCGCGTCCAGCTTCATCTCGGCTAGAATGTAGGCGACGGCGAGACAATGCGTGATGTACGGTTCGCCGGAGCGTCGGAGTTGACCGTCGTGGGCTTGGTGCGCAAAGTCATAGGCGCTTTGGACCAGTGCTTTGCTGGCGGCGGCTTCGTCGGACAGCGCTTGTAGCAGTTCGGTAATGCCGGGATTGACGACTTTCATGGGTACCCTGTTCCGATAACAACGGCCAAGTGATGCTAGAATAACGCCTTACAGACTCAAAAAACAATGGCGAATCCGACAATGCTAGGTAGGGTTGACATTTTGATCTACGATTACGGCCACTGAACACAAATGTCAATACGGCCTACACTGGGCGGCAGTCGGATTGTAAATCATCGTGAGGTCAGCGTGCAGCCGGGGGCTGTAGGGGCTGATGAACGCCATCCGGTGCAAAAACGACGCGTGCTACACACGTTGGTAGCTCCGCAGAATAACGTGATCGCGAGTTTGCCCCTCCCCAAACGCGAACTTGTTCGCGCCCCCTCCCCGCAAGCGGAGAGGGGCCTAACTGCGTGCTTGCTCCCCTCTTTCTCCGCCTGCGGGGAAAGGGGGGCTGGGGGGAATAGGGGCTAACATGCGCCAATCACGTTATTTTGTAGTCCTACCCACACGTTTGTTGACCGGATGATTTTTTCATTATCACTTATTTTTATCTGGTTTGGCAAGTTGTGTATGGTATGAAAGCCGTTTGGCGGGCGCGGGAAAATGCAGTATATTTCTGCGTGAGAGTTATTGGAACGCAAGGAGTAAGCGCAACGTGAGTACAGTTAAATCAAGTAGTGCAGCGCTGGCGGAAACGACGCTAGTGTGGGACTGGCCGCGTGTGATCGCGATTGTCATTGCTGTGTTTGGAATAGGCGTAGCGGGCTATATGTCGTGGGCCGAATTGACGGGTAACGAGACGGTATGTACGGACTCAGGCCCGATTGACTGCGCTGCCGTGCAGGAAAGTGCCTATGCTTCGATGTTCGGTTTTCCGGTGGCGTTGATGGGTATGTTGGGCTACGTGGCGATTCTGGGCGTGTTGGTGTTGGAAGATCAGCTTGAGATCGTGGCGACGTATGGGCGCACCTGGGTCGTAGTCATGACGCTCTTTGGTGTGATGTTCCAGTTTTATCTGACGTATGTCGAGGCGGCGGTGCTGGAAAAGTGGTGCCAGTGGTGCATCATGTCGTTTTTCGCGATTACGACGCTGTTCGTGATCGGCGTGTGGCGACTCAACGAGCTTATCAAGCCGCTGCGTGATTGAACAAGCAGCCGTTAGCCATTAGCGCTACGCTGTTAGCAAAACGCTATGCAGCGTAGCGCCAGTCAAGGCGCTATACAAAAAACAACGGGCGGGACCGCAAAGGGGACCGCCCGGTTGTTGTGGGGTGGAACTATTATTCGCTCGTGTGTTGCTCTAGCGTGCGAGCGAAGATTTTATCACGTTCTGCCCGGCGCTTGCTGCCCTTCTTGCGACGTTTGCTCTTGCCTTGACGCTTGGGAGGGAGGTCCATGCCGGAGTCTTCCATTGCCTGACGCAGCGCGAGTTCCATCGCCGTCGGGATGTCTTCTTCCGGCTCGTTGTTTGCGGCGGCCATCATTTTGGCGACTGGTTCTTCGAGCGCGCGCACGCTGAGGTCGATCTGTTTCTTGCGGCGGTTCACACCGATCACTTTCACTTCGACTTCTTCGTTCACCTTCACCACGTCCGCCGGGTCGCCGACGTAGGTGGTCGCGAGTTCGGAGACATGCACCAGGCCCGGACGCTCGGCTCCGATATCAACAAACGCACCGAACTTTTCGAGGCGCACCACTGTGCCCTTGAACGTGCTGCCTTCGTTGATTTCGTTCCAGGTTACTGCGGGGGGCTTGAGCATGGTGAGACTGATGCGACCTTTGGTGCGGTCGACTTCTCTGACCCAGACCGTGATCTCGTCACCTTCGCTTAGCACATCGACTACGTTCTTGACATGCGATTCGGAGATTTGGGAGATGTGGAGTAGTCCGAGCCGGCCAATGCCTACGTCCACCAGCGCGCCAAAAAGCTCTAGTTTCTTGACGACGCCCTTGAGTTCCATCTTCGGAGCAATGTCGTCAATGGTGGTGGGGGCTACATTTTCGGTAGTCATGGGGGGTGGCTCCTTGCTGATTTATCCGGTGTGGGGACCGGGATTCTCTATAGATCATCGGTGCGGGATTATACCGATATTACGGTGGGGGGTCAACGGTCGGTTTGTGTGTATGTGCTATTCGGCACGAGATTTACGAATTATTTACGTGCTGTTGGGAGGAGGTTAGCCGGTGACGCACATAGGCCGCACGTGGTGTTGCTGGGTGCGACCTATGGGTGATGCGATTGGAGGTAGGGTGAATGGCCTAGCCGCCGGTTTCGAGGCGTGCCAGTTCATCCTGGATCAATTGGTCGAAATAGTCGAAGGACTGCGCACCGACGGCGTAGACTGTGCCGTTGATCACGAAGCCCGGTGTGCCACGCAGCCCGTATTGTTCGGCGGCGCTGAAATCGTTGGCGATCTCGTCCATGTAGCGTTCTTCGACCAGGCACGTTTCAAAGGCTGCGGTATCGAGGTCGAGGTCTTCGGCATAGCTGACCATGGTGTTGATGTCCAGGGCGCTGTCTTCCTGGTTGACGAGGCGCTCGAACAGGCGGTTGTGCATGGCCCAGAACATTTCGGGGTCTTGTTCTTCGGCGCATTCAGTCGCCATCGCCGCGATCAAGGACGGCTCACCGAAGATCGGGAAGTCCCGATAAATGAACTTCACCTGATCGGGATACGCTTCAAGAATCTGTGGCAGGGTGGTCTGATACCAGCGCCCACAGTAGCCGCATTGGAAGTCGGAGAATTCGACGATCACGATCTCTGCATCTGCCGATCCACGAAAAGCGTCTTCATCTGCGAAATGCTCCACCGGGATGATGGTGGGGGTGGGGGGGATTGGTGTGTTGGTCGGGCGGAGCGCGGCGACTTCTGTGCCAA
>CBEVZO010000031.1:0-12253 GCA_965554365.1 uncultured Anaerolineae bacterium | reverse complement strand
CGACGCAAGCATCGCCCCTACAAAACACCCATGAATCGAGTTCGCCAACAGTATCTTGATTTGGGCACGAGTTTTTGCGCAAAACGGCCCCACCCCCTAACCCCCTCCCCAAGATGGAGGGGGGGGAACTGTGGCACGCGGGTTTCTCTCCCTCTCCGGCTTGGCGGGAGAGGGGACCGGGGGGGGGGGTGAGGTAAATACGACAAGCGCACATCAACCTGCAAGCGTTACCAAATTAAAAATAAAACGGCATAAGGGGCTGCAAGTGCATCATCGGTCAGCGCCGGTTACGGTGTTTCCGAAATGTAGCTAACGCGACGCTTGCGTTGCGCGTTTTTGTAGGGCCGGACGATCTGCGATGACTGTACTAGCGGATGTATAGGGGGCGCGGCAGAGTACCGTTCCCACTGTCAGGAGGAGCCATATGCGAACCTGTTTCATAGTCATGATTGGGTTTATTGTGCTGGGACTGCTGTGTGTCTGTGTGGGCGGCGTGGTCTATTTTGCCAGTTCACTGGTCGCCGAAACCAATACTATCCGCACAGAAGTCACGCTGGATACCGAGACGGTGGTGGTCGGGCAAACGTTCACCATCACTGTCGAAGTCGAAAACGTGGATTTGGATGCTATCTCGATCCGCGCGGTGGGCCTGGACGCCGACCTGCGCGAAGGGGTCGAGGTGGTCAGCATCGATCCGCCGTTCCGCGCCACCGAAGACCGCAGCTATCCGGTCGTGGGCGACTGGACGGAGTACACCCTCAGTCGCCGGGTTCCGGGCGGCGAGACGATCACGATCACGATCACGCTACAAGCCTCACAGCCAGGATTTTACAGCGGCGATCTGAGCGTGTGGGTGGAAGAGGATGTGCTGGGTATGGACATTTCGCGGGCGCGGCACGACAAAATCGAATTTGAGGTGCAGTAGGCGTGCCAGGATTGTTCATCAGCTTTGAAGGCCCCGATGGCAGTGGCAAAACCACGCAAATCCTGCCGTTGGTGGAACATTTGCGCGCGGAGGGACACACGGTGTTTCAGACGCGTGAACCGGGTGGGACCGCTATCGGGGACCAAATTCGCACGGTGCTGCATGATCTCAAAAATGAGCAGATGCACCCGTATACTGAAATTCTGCTCTATGCAGCGTCCCGTGCGCAGTTGGTCGCGCAAGAACTTCGCCCGCGCCGGGAACGCGGCGAGATTGTGATCAGTGACCGCTACGCTGATAGCACCCTCGCCTATCAGGGCTATGGGCACGGTTTGGACCTCCCAACGCTGCGCACAATCCTCGCGTTCGCGACGGGTGGTTTGCAGCCGGACCTGACGATCTATCTGGATATTAGCGCCGAGGATGGGTTGCAGCGTCGGCAGCGGGCTGCTGAGGATGGTGCAGAGTGGAATCGCATGGACGCACAATCGTTGGCATTTCACCAGCGTGTGCGTGCGGGGTATCAGGCGCTTATCGCGGAGCAACCCGCGCGTTGGGTTTGCATTAACGCGGTTGGTGCGCGTGACACGATCCAGGCACAGATTCGAGAGCATATCGCCGCGCGGTTGGTATGATGCGGTGAGCATTCTGTTTAATTCAGTGAATCACGATTTTGATCTATTTGTGCGTGTTGGCCCTCATCCCCGCGACCTTTGAACGGCAATTCTACGCCACAAAAACTGTCCGTTAAAACGGGGCAAGATCAGTTTTGGTAGGACTACAAAATAACGTGCTTGGCGCATGTTAGCCCCTATTCCCCCCAGCCCCCCTTTCCCCGCAGGCGGAGAAAGAGGGGAGCAAGCACGCAGTTAGGCCCCTCTCCGCTTGCGGGGAGGGGGCGCGAACAAGTTCGCGTTTGGGGAGGGGCAAACTCGCGATCACGTTATTCTGCGGAGCTACCTCAGTTTTTTTAGTCACTCAAGAAAGGGTATTTCCACTCCATGAAACGACTATCCTCCACTGTCGCGTTTACCGGGTTGATTGTAGTGCTGCTGGCGCTGATCGTTGTCGGTGCAGTGAGCGCACAAGGGCCGAACCCGATGAACGATCCCGTTGAATTTTTGGTCCCCGAAGTGATCGCGGAATATCCGCACGACCCCACCGCCTGGACGCAAGGGGTGTTGATCTACGAGGGTCTGGTTTACGAAAGCACCGGCTCAGTCTCCGGCGGCGAGGGATCGCCGCTTTCCACACTGCGCGAGGTGGATTACACGACCGGCGAAATCCTCCGGCTCTACGAACTCCCGCGCGAACTGTACGCCGAAGGGCTGGCGCGCGTGGACGATACGCTGGTGCAGATCACCTGGAAAGACGAAGTCGCCACTGTCTACGATCTCGCGACATTTGATATCCTGGACCAGTACACCTATTCCGGCGAGGGTTGGGGGCTGTGTTACGATGGCGAGTATATCTACATGAGCGACGGCAACCCGTTCTTGCAGGTACGCGATCCAGAGACATTCGAATTGCTGTTCAGCCTCGCCGTGACGTACCAGAGTTGGACGGTTTCTTCGATTCCCTCGCAAGGCCAGTACGTGAACCTCGGTCGCCTGAACGAGTTGGAGTGCGCGGGCGATTACGTTTATGCGAACGTGTGGAAGTCAGACTTCATCCTGCGCATCGACAAAACTAACGGCGTCGTCACCGGCCTGATCGACGCGTCAGGGTTGGTCAGCGCGGAAGATCGCGCTGAGTTTGAAGCGGGTCGCGATGTCCTCAACGGCATTGTCTATCTGCCGGAGACTGATACCTTCCTGCTGACGGGCAAACGCTGGCCCACGATGTACGAAGTGCGCCTTGTCTTGCCGTAGTAACACCATTTCGCGCCGCACCCCGTTGGCGGTAAACGTGTAAGGAATCAAGCAAATTCCCGTAGGGGCGTATGGCAATACGCCCTGATTTTTTCCGCTCCACGCGCGGGAGCCGGTCGTGTGCCTGGGTTTGAAGTCCCTCTCCGCGTGCAGGGAAGGATTTAGGGAGGGGCAAATCCGAGATCAGTGCTATTGCCTAGAATCTGAAACGCACCCATGTGGACTGGCGCGCCCCTCACACTTCGCATACAATGCACTCATACCGAAAACAAACGTTTACTTTCGGCGCATGAATGCGCGAGTCGCGTGGATCAAACCCTATGGCGCGTTACTATCCTCCAACTTATCGGGAAGAAGAAGTCACCAAGATCGTAGGCGGGCTGGACAGCGGCTATTCGATTGCCGTTGTGGGGCCGCCCAGCGTGGGGAAATCGAATCTGCTCAAGTTCCTCGATCAGGAGCGCGATGTCGAGGGCGACGAAAATCCCTGGAAAGTCTACGCCCCCAAGTCGATGCACAAGGGGCGCATCATTGCTGTGCCAGTGGACCCCAATGCACTGCTGCCCCCACTGTCGCTGGAACGCGGTAACGTTGCGGCGAAGGCGTGGCCGGGCTTTGAACTGCTGATCCACCGCGCGACGATCACGCCGCAGTTGGTTCCGCGTCCGCTGAACACATCCCTCTTGCCGCCGGAAAATACACTGAGTACGGAGACGCAAGCACGCATCACTGCGTATCGCGACACGTTCACGCGCGCGCACCTCGAAGTGACCGACTTCGAAGACTCGCTGCACGGACACCTGGCGCTGCGCCATCTGGAAGCGATCCTCAAGGCGACGCTGGACGCCCACAAAATGCAAAACAGCCCGATCCGCGTGGCTTTTGTGCTGGACGAGTTCGAGCGCCTGCTGGACACCATGCCGGACTATTTTTTCGTGGCGCTGCGCAGCATCCGCGATCTGTTCAAGTATCAGGTGATGTTCGTGATCTTCGCGCGCAGCCCGCTCACCACGCTGGTTGAGGAGCGCGGGCGCATGGCGCAGTTGGAACCGTTTGTCGAGCTGTTCCACGACCAGACCGTGTATCTCGGCCCCTTTGTGGACGAGGACGCGTGGCACATGATCGAGGCGCTCGAAAAGCGTGAGGTTCCGCATAATGACTACGCGCTGAGTTTGCTGATCCGCGCGACGGGGGGCTTCGCGGGGTTGATGCGGGCGGGTTTCAAGCACACCGCCGCGTTGCGCGAGATTTCTCGTGAGGACAAGGTGCAGGCGATTGTGTTGGCCGCGCGGCAACTGGTCGCGGAGACGAATGTGCAGGCGGAGTGCGAAACGCTGGTCCGAGGGTTGCGTCCACCGGAGATCGAGGCGCTTTACGGTGTCGCGCACCAGAAAACTGATCTCGATCAGGCGGTGCTTAAGGAACTGGTCCACAAGTCGCTGCTCAGCGAGGGCGGCAGCGGCGTGATCCGTGTGATCCCGCCTGTGCTGATGGCTTACATCCGCAACCATCCATCGCCGCCCAAACCCAAACCACGCCCGCGCCCGGTCACGATGCCGGAGTAGTATGTCCTGGGGTATCAGGGGCCAATAGAGCACACCATGCCCACTTGCCAAAACATGGACTGGCACATAAAGTAAAGTACCGTTCACTCATAGATAAGCCGGATGCTTACTGGCGCAACCGGCAGGAGGGTACATACAATGTTGGGAGCCAAGCAGCGGCTACCGCTGCATCGTGTAGGCCGGGTGTTCATTCTGGCGACGCTCATGCTGGCGCTGATTCCGGTAGGACATACCTCGGCAGGCCCGGTTAATTACATCGCGTATTCCGCGCCTGTTCTGGATTGCGTAGCAGGCACTGTGGTCATCCAGATTGATTACGTAATCCATATGGGCTATACGCTATCATCAGAAGAGACTATCAGCAGTCCATCGCTGGGAACTACAACCACCACCTATAGTCAGGTCGTACCTGCCGACTGGGAGCATCATGGCCTGACGCTGTATTGGGGCGTGCCCGCCGATGGCACCTACAGTTACGCCTACGCGATCACCGATCCGGGTGGCACTCTGCTTAGTACAGCCCGTTTTGTCGCCGACTGCACCAGCAACAACATTACCGTCATTAACTGGGACCACATACCAGGCGTTTTGCCGCCACCACCGACCGCCCGCGCAACCGGCAGCATACAGGTTGATGTACCCGTGTTCGCCGAACCCAGCCCGGATGCGGCACTGCCGAATCATATCCTGCGCGCCGGCCAGTCCTGGTTCGTGGTGGGCAGCACTACCGACGCCAACGGAATGGTATGGTACGAAATCTTTACCTACGGCCCGCATAACGGCTTTGTGCCAGCATGGGCCGTTACTGTGCAAGGGGACGTTCCGCAGTAGATGATCGGGCTATGACCATGCCTGTTTCTTCGGACCGATTAGGATCGTATGATATCGTAAAAGACCGAGACTAATGCTCGGTCTTTATCGTTTCTATGTTTGATGTGATCAAATCTAGTTTACGCGGGTGCGAGTCCCCTGAACCCCAACGTGATCTATGATCACGCCCCCAGCCAAGGCGCTCGAACAAACGCATCTGGTCAGATTGCGCGGCACTCTACAGCTTCTCGACCCCGCTGCCTGCCGCCGCCTGACATACGTACAACTCCGGCTTGAGGCCGGTTTTTTCTTCATACGAGGGCGCGACGGCTTCGACAAAGCCCTCGACCGCGCCATCTTCCACCAGTGCCACCGCACAGCCACCGAATCCGGCCCCGGTCATACGCGCGCCGTAACAACCGGGCTGCGCATTAGCAATCGCGCTGATCACATCGAGTTCCGTGCAGCTAACCTCGTAATCGTCGCGCAAACTGGCATGGCTGTCGCGCAGCGCGCTACCCACTGTTTTCAGACCGCCCGCACGCAGCGCCATGATGGAGACTCTTACACGCAAATTTTCCGTAACAATATGCTTCGCGCGACGATACAGCACATCACCCAACGAGTCTTTGGCCGCTTCAAGCTGTTCTGTTGTGACCTCGCGCAGTGCTTTGACACCAAGTATTTCCACCGCAGCTTCACACTGTTTGCGCCGCGTGGCATATTCCGAATCCACCAGCCCGCGCGCTTTCTTGGTGTTCATGATCACGATGCTCACACCGTCCGGCACGGGGATCGGTCGCACTTCCAGGCTGCGCGTATCGATGAATAGCACATGCCCGGCCTGTCCCATCGCTGACGCCATCTGATCCATTACGCCGCACGGCATCCCGATGAAGTCATGCTCCACCTTAACCCCGCCCAGCGCTTTATCGACCTGCGGCATTTCCGCACCGACCATCGCCAGCCCCAACTCGATCATCACGACCTCCACCGCCGCCGATGACGATAGGCCAGAAGCAGGCGGAATATCGCCGCTGATCACCGCGTTGAAGCCGGGAATCGCGTGGCCCTGTTTGCGCAGCCACCACAACGCCCCACGCAGATAGCTGCTCCACTTCGCCAATTCCGGGTCATCCAGGCGATCCAGATCAAACGTGTCTTCGGTGTCAAAATCCACCGATATCAGCTTCACAGTCTGATCCTCGCGCGGCGTGGCAGCGACATAGATCGCGCGGTCAATCGCGGCGGGCAGCACAAAGCCGTCATTGTAATCAGTATGCTCGCCGATGATGTTCACGCGGCCCGGTGCAGTCGCCAACAGCGTGGCCGGTGTGCCGAAACGGTCGTTGTAGGTCTGTAACACACGGTCTTTAATCATCATCATTGTTACCTTTGCGTATAATGCACGGCGCTCTGCTCGCGGATGCGCGCGGCAGCTTGCTCAGCGGTGATGTCGCGCTGCGGCGTCCCCAACAGCTCATAGCCCACCATGTGTTTACGTACAGTCGCGCTACGCAGCAACGGCGGATAGAAATGCAGGTGCAAATGCCAGAACGGGTACTCTGGGCCGCCGGATACACCAAATGCTGCGCCGTCGGTGGGCTGCTGGTGAATGCCCATGCTGTACGGGAACGGTGTGTTGAAGATATTATCATACCGCACCGTCAAATTATGAATCGCGTCGCCCAGCGCATCGCGTTCGCCGTCGTTCAGATCAGCGATCATCTGCACCGGACGGTTGCTGATCATCAATGTCTCAAACGGCCAGATTGCCCAGAACGGCACGACCACCGTCCAATGATCATTAGCATACACCACGCGCTCCTGACGACGCTGTTCTTCCGCCACGTAGTCGCTTAAGAGTGTAGTCCCGTGCGTGTTAAAATACGTCCGTTGCGCGTTGAGTTCCTTCACTACCTCTTGCGGCAGCCGCAGCGTGGACCACACCTGTCCGTGCGGATGCGGATTCGACGCACCCATCATCGCGCCCCGGTTCTCGAAAATCTGCACATAGCCGATGAAGTCGCGCGTGCCGAGATCATGCGTCTGCTCGACCCACATTTCGACCACCGGGCGAATCAACGCCGCGTCCATCGTCGCGAAGGTTAGATCGTGGCGCGGGTGGAAACACAACACACGGCAAATCCCGCGTTCGCCCTGCACTCTGAATAATGGATGATCAGCGGGTTCGTCAGTGGGCGTATCCGGCAGCAGGGCCATGAAGTCGTTATCGAATACATACGTGCTGGTGTACGCCGGATTCGTGTCGCCGCTGACCCGCGTATTGCCGGGGCACAGGTAGCACTTCGGATCGTAGTGCGGGCGGTCGTCAGGTGTCGGATCGGCGACTTCACCTTGCCAGGGACGTTTGGCACGGTGCGGTGATACCAGTATCCATTCGTGGGTCAGTGGATTGTAGCGGCGGTGGGGATGATCGTTCAGGTTGAGCATGAGCGGCTCCTGGCAAAAACTAACAACAGCCGTCAGCAGTGAGCAAGTAGCATGTCGCACAAGGCCGCTTTTACGCGCCTACAACCGGCCAGCACCCTATGCTACTGGCTAAAAGCTAACCGCTAACAGCGTAGTTAAGCGCTTAACGGCATCCAGTATAGCTAACCCGTGCCGTTTGCGCCACTCGTTTGTGGGCAGGTGAGGGGCAGGGCGGCGGTCGGATTTCGCACCGTCCGATTACACGCCTAAAACTTGAAACACATCCTGGCGCAGGTTTCGGACTATTCAAGCGCATACAAACTATGGTAAAATAATGCGCAAAGGCCTGAGCCTTTCTGACCCCTTATAGTCTCTTGAAGGATTTATAGATTTATCGATAAGCCGTGTTTCCGGGTTGACATCCAGTTAACCGGGTGCTACACTGTGTCCAGAATAGGAGAAATGGGAATGTCTGTCGGCAGCAAGAGAATGATCAATGCCAATGCCGTATATTCCCGGCAAGAGGCCGCCGAAGTACTTGGTGTGAGCCTCAGCACCTTGAAGAAGTTGATTGATGCCGGGCATTTGCGAGTCAGTCGCCCACTTGGTGTTAGACGTATCTTCATTCAAGGATCAAGCATCTTAGCGATGCTTCACGAGACCGCAGTAGAAAGGTAACCCGTAATGGATTCCGGTTCGTCTTGTATGACAAGCGAACTGAATAGCACCGTAGACGACTTCCAGTCTGACGAACATTTGCAGATTGCGTCCAGTCGTATACAAGCGGACTTTGGCAGATTATTCTGGGCTGGCGTTATGCCGAGCCTTGATGCTGCGCAAACGACCGGCTATGTTACCAATTCCAGACGGTCTCACGACTACTGTTGGGCGGAGGAATGTGCCTGAGCACGAACCTCTGCATCGACGGCTAAGACCCTTCACCGGGGCGTGGGACAATCAAATCCACGCCCCGGTTTGTGTTTAACTTCAGGGACACAACCCGAGGGGACTGCTACCCGGCAGCGCAGTGCAGCGCACCGGGACACTCCTGAAGCTGGTTGCTCGACACCAACCTGGGAGAGAAATTTTGATGATGCGTTCACGTTTACACCCCCACACCGGGCTAGTGCTTACTGGCACGCGCGCTGATCTATTTGATGTGGTCTGGTTCGAAACGCTCTTCGCGGCAATCGATCGTTTGCACGACGAAGCCAGCGCCAAGAACAGCCACGCCGTTTCGCGCATGGCTCCGGCGGACATGATCGGGTGGTTGGAAGACATCATCTATACCGCCCAGGAGGCCATTGTCGAGCTGCGGGACAAACATCCCGAACTCGTCACGGGCGTGACAGACGCCGAGCGTTCAACCTGCAACTGACGCTCAGCAAGGAGGGTTTCATGATGGCAGACAGGAGTAATTCTGACCCTGCCGGTTTGGGAAACCAAGCCTTACGCGGCTTACAAGCCGCCGCCGATGGGAAGCACATCGGACGCGATGGCAGCATCGCGGGTGATGGCAACATCACGCGGTCCACGTCACCCCTGACAAGCACCGTTGTCGGTCAGGGGGACCACGGCCACCTACTGACCGAACAGCATCGACACGAGATAAACGGACATATCGCCCTACTTTTATTGGAATAATCAGGCGCTGCGACAGGGACGCGAGTGTATTGGAAGCACAACGTCGCCCGCCTGCGGACTGAGGGCAAAGCAAGCAGCTAGCAAATCAGCCGTCAGCGATCAGCAGTCAGCAATGCTAACGTCACAACATGCTTGGCTGAAAGCTGATTGCTGAAGACTGAAAGCTTACCGGGGTTGGCGGTCTGTGTGGGGAGTTACGTGCGGAACAACTGGGTGTTGGCTCCTTCTCACACAGATCGCTTTTTCCCGCGATCACTTGAGTCTATAGGAAATTGCTTCTTGGGGAGTGTAAAACCGTTTGCCCCTCCCTAAATCCCTCCCCGCAGGCGGAGAGGGACTTAACCCACAACCTGACTCCCCCTCTCCACCGCGTGGAGAGGGGGCTGGGGGTGAGGTAAACTAACTTGATGACCGCGACGACCTGCATGTTGTCGTAGTCGCGGGGCGCCAACCACGTTCCCGCGTTTATTAGCCCGGCTGCACTCACGCAGCCACGAAAGGAGAGAGTCTCATGGGGAGTTGCTGCTGAATGGTGGCGAGTTCGTATTAGTGGCCCTGTTGGGGTTCATGCCGCTGATCGTCGTGCATTTTGCTGATCAGCGTCCTCAGGTGCGGTTGCCGCGCCGCACGCTGCGTGCCGTTGTGGCGGCGAAAACTGCTGTGTTGGTCGGCGTGACCAACTGGCTGATTACTGTGGTGTGGTAGATGAGATTTTTGCAGACTAGATGAACCACAAAATTCGGGGATAGTTTAACGGCAGAACACCTGGCTTTGGACCAGGCGGTTGAGGTTCGAATCCTCGTCCCCGAGCCTTTGGCGCGTGAAGTTGCGCGTCCCACCAGATGATATAGGCAGAACAACGCGGCGGGCCTGGTGTGGCCCGCCCGTATGATATGTAGATGATGATTATGACGGCAGCAAGCCTGAACAATTAGTCAGCAGGCCGGTAGTGCTCGAGGATATTCAGCAGGTCTGGGACATTCACGGGCTTGACCACATACTGGTCGCTGCCCGCTTGCTCGGCCCACCGTGCATAATCTTGTAAGTCGTAGGCGGTGATGGCGACAATCGGCACATCAATGCCCCGCGCCCGCAGAATTTCGGTGAGTTCGATGCCGTTCATGGCTCCTACACCAAAATCTATGTCGGTGAGGATCAGGTCGGCGTCGCCGGGACGAATTTGTTCCGCAGCTTCCTCGGCGGTGGTGAAGGTGGAGAGCGTATCCTGGGTGTTATTCAGCACGCGCTCGACCAACGCGATATTGGTAGGATCATCTTCGATATAAATGATGTGCATGGCTTGCTCCTTGTGAGCCTATGATTTGCCATGAGTGTAATAGATAATGATCACAGCACGTCTGACAGCCAATAATTGTAGTGGTCGTTGGTAAGTTCGCCCAAACGTTACAAGTACGATCACCCGATCAACTAAAACGTTGAACACCGACGAGTGTTTCTTATGGTGTGTTACAAGAGTGTACCTGCTGGTACGCTGCCTAGAGTATAACGCAAATGCCCAATACTAGGTTAAAGAATAACCAGGTCCGGGCAAAACAGTATCGCAAAGTTGTAGAAACTCTCACGATCACATACCGGAGAAAGGTATCAGGTCATGATCGATGGCAACGACATTCTACGTCTGGGTTATCCAGAAGGCAAAGCGGTCGGGTTGGCATTGGCTGCCGCGCAGACCGCCGCTGCTGAGGGATTGACGGACGACGATGTACTCAGCGAACTGACGGACGTACTCAACGCCCCGCAGGACTTCATCGAAGACCCGACTTACGGGCGGCTGGCGGGCGCATTGATTGGGGCGCAGCGGCATCGCGAGCACACAGCAGCTTTCGATTTGACACAGGCAGCCCCGTACAAGGTGTGGGGCACGGAGGGGATCGAGGCGGGGGCGCTGGATCAGATGAAGCGTGCGGTACGGCTGCCGGTCGCGGTACGCGGTGCGCTCATGCCGGACGCGCATCAGGGCTACGGTCTGCCGATTGGCGGTGTGTTGGCGACGCATGAGAGTGTGATCCCCTACGCGGTGGGCGTGGATATCGCGTGTCGGATGCGTATGACGGTCTTCAACACGTCCCCGTACATTCTGGACCAGCAGCGCGAGAAGTTCCGCGTGGTGTTGCAAGAGCAGACACGCTTCGGCGTAGGATCGCATTGGGAACAGCCGCACGATCACGCTGTGATGGACGATCCAGCGTGGACCACGCACCCGGTCGCGCGTCAGTTCAAGGACGTGGCGTGGCGGCAGTTGGGCAGCAGCGGATCGGGTAATCACTTCGTGGAGTTTGGCGCGCTCAATGTCCACACCGCAATTGACACGCCGCAGGGCACGATTCCGCAGGGCACATACCTCGCTGTGCTGAGCCACAGCGGGAGCCGTCGTTTTGGGTTGGAGATGGCGAATCATTACACCAAAGTCGCGATGAATCTGCGCGTAGGGCTGCCGAAGGACTTCAAGCGTTTGGCGTGGCTACAGCTTGACGAACACGCCGGAGCGGAATATTGGGCGGCGATGACGCTCGCCGGAAAATACGCCAGCGCCAACCACGCTGTGATCCATCGCCAGATCGTTGATGTGCTGCGGATGCCGGTCCTCGGCGGTATAGAGAATCATCACAACTATGCGTGGAAAGAGCGCGTCGATGGGCAGGAGGTAGTGGTGCATCGTAAGGGCGCGACGCCTGCCGGAAAGGACGTGCTAGGTGTGATTCCGGGCAGCATGAGCGCACCGGGATTCGTGGTGCGCGGCCTGGGCAACGCGGACGCGATCAACAGCGCAGCGCACGGCGCGGGCCGTCGCATGAGCCGCAAGCAGGCGTTTCAGATGTTCAATTGGGAGAGCGTGCGGCACAAGCTCAAAGCGCAGGGCGTGGAACTGCTCTCGGCGGGCCTGGACGAAGCTCCCGGTGCGTACAAGGACATCCGGCAGGTGATGCAGGATCAGCATGATCTTGTGATCGCACTGGCGGAGTTCCAGCCCAAGCTGGTGAAGA
>CBEVZO010000030.1:0-12278 GCA_965554365.1 uncultured Anaerolineae bacterium | reverse complement strand
GGCCGGTAGCGGGTTGCGGGCCAAAATGACTTGCAGCGCCCGGTCGTACTCGCCGTGTTATTTGCAGCGACCTTCGCCGGAGCATTGCTCTCAAAGGAAGCCTCGCTGCTACTCGTACCCGCCATTATCGTCGAGGCACTGCCTACACGTCGTCTGACCCGCGCTACACTAATCGCGCTTGTCTTGCTGGCGCTGATCGGTATGCTGCTGCTTGTCGTCGTGCTGAACCTCGAACCCTGGTTCGGCATCGAGATTCAGCGTTGGAACCTGACACACCGCATCCAACAGGCGCGTGACAACCTCACCGATCTGCGCAAAGGTGTGACGGGCTACCTGTTCAGTCCAGCGCGCAGCCTGTGGGTCTTTTCGCCCGTGCTGCTGATTGGTTTCGCAGGATGGATACCGTTGGCGCGCAGTGGGCGCTGGCGCGAGATCGCTGTGCCGCTGGTGATAACGATCACCTTCATTCTAGGCTATGCTGCGGTACGCGGCTCCGAGCAATGGTACGGGGGCCGAGGTTGGGGTCCGCGCTACCTCGTGCCGGTGACGCCGTTTATCGCGCTGTGGCTGCTCCCCATATGCGATGCGCTGATCAAACCTGATGCGGCGCGATGGCAGCGGCTCAGCGTCGGAAGCGTGGCACTGCTCAGTGCAAGCGTGCAGCTTCTCGCGGCGCTTGTGCCCATCGATGCGTATTATCAGACGCTTGATGCCGAACAGGTGATTGCCTGGGATGAGGGCGCATGGAGTGTGCGCTGGTCGCCCATCGTCGTGTCGTTGGAACGTCTGGGCGACCAAACCGCCGATATCGCGTGGCGGCACGCAGTGGGATCGGCGTGGCTGCTGCCCGTGTTGGCGCTAATCTTGGCAGGAATCGCGCTGACGGGACTCGTGTGGTGGCAGCGCCGCACAAACGCCAGCCCACGCACAGCACTCATCACATTCAGCGGATTAGCCGCTGCGACAGTGATCGCGCTGTTCGGGGGCCTATATGCCATTCGCGAAGACCCGCGCTACTACGGTGATTTCGCACCGGCGCAGAATTTGCTCGATCTGCTGGAAGCTAACATCCAACCCGGCGACGTGATCGTATTGAATAATAATGAATACGCCGAGTTCTTCATGAACTACTACAAGCACGCCGACCCGGTCGTATATACGCTGCCGCTTGCGCCGGGCGAACGCTTCAGCGCGGAACAAACGCCGGATGTCGAGTCGCTCAACCCCAAAGACCTGATCCACCCCGGCAGTACGGTGATCCTGAACGATCTCGCTACCCGCCATGACCGGCTGTGGCTGGTCATCAACAGCAGCCCGTTTATCCCCTGGTCCAACCGTCCAGCAGAGCATTATCTTGCGCGGCATTATTTCCCGGTTCGCGATCTGGTCGCGACGGACATCGCGCGCGCAGTCCTGTTCAACACCACAGACGCACCGCCTGCATCCGCGACCGTATGGCCGGAGCAACGCGTCGAGGTCACGTTTAACGGCACTCTGCGGCTAGTCGGCGCAGATATTCCGGGCGATACGCTCCGCGCGCCCGGTGATGTGCTGCCTGTGTCGTTGTTGTGGGAAACGCTCACCACACCGCCGCAAGATTACACCGTCGCGTTGTTCCTGATGGCGGCGGATGGAGTGCTGAAAGCGCAGCGCGACTCGTTCCCGAACCATCATTTCGCGTTCACATCCACCTGGGAACCGGGATCGCTACAGCGTGACAATCACGGATTGGCGCTGCCCGACGCCCTGCCGCCAGGGGAATATGAACTGTGGGTCGCGCTATACTGGTGGCCGGAACCCGGCGCACGTCTGCCGGTGACTGACGCAGGGGGCAATGATGTCGGGGATCATGTGGTGCTGACAACAATCACGGTGGAGTGAAAGTCACACCGCGCGGCAGTAGCGCGCCAACCAGGTGATATTAGTACGCATAGCATCAGGATTTACTTCGGCATGAACAATCTGCCAGCCCGCCGCCGTGATCAATGCGTCGAGTTCGCCCGGCTGGTAGTACGTGAAAAAGCGCGATCCCGCCCCATCCACCGGAATCCACGCTTCGCCTGTACCCAGCTTCACGTCGATGAATGCCGCCCCGCCGATCCGCACAATCCGCCGTAGTTCGCGCAGCGCGTCCGGCATCAGATCGCGGGATAAATGCAACAGGGAGGCACACGCCCACACACCGTCCAACACACCCATTCCGAACGGCAGCCGGAGCATGTTCGCCTGCACACAATGCGGCACACCGTACTGCGCGCCCTCCCGCAACAATCCTAGTGACAGGTCCACCGGGATCACGTTCAGGCCACGCGCCGCCAACTCCACCGCATAATGCCCCGGTCCAGACCCGACATCGGCTACCCACGCGCCAGCAGACAGCAGCGCCGCAAAACGATCTTGTTCCGCATCCAGCACACTGCTGCCCAGGTGCGCGGCGTAGTGTTCCGCGTGTTGATTGTATGTGTTTGTCGTAATCGAGGTCTCGTCAGACATGGCGTGTCAGGTTATACTCCATTGCATTGCGACTCTATAGTATCCCAAACTGGGAGTTTTGCATGGTCAAATTACAGTTTGACGTTGATCGCAGCACCGAATTTCTCGTGGGCCTGCTCAACACACCAAGTCCCACCGGCTACCACCCGGAAGCGGTCGCCTACGTCGAAAACGCGTTCGCGGCACTGGAGATCGAAGACCTGATCATCACGCGCGACACCAAAGGTGCGCTGATCGTCACCTGGCCGGGCACAAAAGACGATGCACCACGTGGTGTGACGGCGCATGTCGATACGCTCGGTCTGATGGTCAAAGAGATCAAGGATAACGGGCGTTTGAAGCTGACGCAGTTGGGCGGCTTCATGTGGAACGCCGTCGAATTCGAGGGTGTGACGATCCAGACCCACAGTGGGCAGCGTTATCGTGGAACCGTCGTGCCCACCAAAGCCAGCGTCCACGTCCATCGTGATGCCCGTGACGCCCCGCGCGACGCCGACACAATGGAAGTCCGCATTGATGCACGCACATCCAGCGCCGACGATACCCGCGCGCTCGGCATTGAGGTAGGCGATTTCGTATTCCTCGATCCGCGCGTGGAAGTAACCGGCACCGGCTTCATCCGCTCTCGGCATCTGGACGACAAAGCCAGCGTCGCCGCGATCTACGGCGCATTTGCAGCGCTCAAAGCTGCCGGACTGCGCCCCGCGCAAACGGTAACTGTGGTCTTTGCCACCTACGAGGAAGTCGGGCATGGCGGAGCGACTGGCTGGCCCGCGAATCTACACGAACTGGTCGCCGTCGATATGGCCGCGATAGGTGACGGGCAGAATTCCGACGAGTTCAGCGTAGGCATCTGCGCCAAAGATGCCGGAGGCCCCTATCACATCGATCTGACTCGCAAGCTGCGCGCGTTGGCTGAAGAATTCGAGATTTCGCACAAAGTAGACATCTATCCTTACTACGGGTCCGACGGTGAGGCCTATTGGCGGGCCGGCGGCGCGGCACAGGTCGCGTTGATCGGGCCGGGCGTCGATGCTTCACATGCCTACGAACGCACACACCAGGACAGTGTGATACATTCCGCGCATCTAATCGCGCGATTTATGCTCGCCAAATAGCAACTACAGGAGTCTGCTGTTATGCCCCTGCGTGGCGTGATCTTTGATATGGGCGGCACACTGCTGCATTACAACGCGCCCAATTCGACCTGGGAAGACACCGAGCAGACTGGCGCGCGCGGCGTCTATGCTGTACTGCGCGAACACGGTTACACGCTGCCTCCCGAAGATAAAGCACTCCCCGCCGCGTGGGATCATGCGTTGGGCTTCTGGAGCAACCTGGACGAACACGACGTCAAAGACCTGAAGATTGCGCACGTCATCGGACTGTTGATCAAAGCCTGGGGTGTCGCCAACGCCCCCGCAGAGGTCGTCAACGCCGCAGCTAACGCCTACATGCGCACGATTCAGGAGCATGTCAGACCGTTGGACGGCGCAGCCACGACGCTCCAGACTTTGCGGGATCAGGGGTTGCGCGTGGGCTTGCTCTCCAACACCATGTGGCCCGGTAACGACCATCGCCGCGATCTGGATCGCTACGCCCTCACACCGTATCTGGAGCATCTGATTTTCTCAGCGGATGTGGACGCGTGGAAGCCGCACGGCGAAGTGTTCCAGATGAGTTTGGATGCGCTCGACCTGCAACCCGATGAAGCAATCTATGTGGGCGACAGACTGTATTTCGATGTGTGGGGTGCGCAGCAAGCCGGGTTACGCGGCGTGTGGATTGAGCAACACTATCACTTTCTGCCCAAAGGCATGACCGTCACGCCGGACGCCACCATCCAAACCTTGCCCGCGCTACTCGATGTGATCAAACCCTGGTGACATACACATACGGTAATCCACTATGACCCCCTCAGACCCGCAAAACCCGTCCCAAAAACGCCGTCCTGTACCGCATTGGTTGGTCGCTATGGTCACCTTCGCCATTGTGCTGCTTGCGATCATGGTCTATTTGCGCTTTGGTCCCTTGGATGGACCTATCCCTGATGGCGCTGGCGCGGACTATGTGACGCTGCAACGGGGCTACACCGTGCAAGGTTTCCCATACCTGGGCAGTCCTAACGCGCCGGTACTGGTGGAAAATTTTTCCAGCTATGTCTGCCCGCACTGCCGCGATTTTCATGACGACATATTCCCCGACCTGCTGGACGGCATCGCCGCCGGACAGGTGCAGTTCGTGTTCATCCCCATCGCCCATATCGGCGCGGGAGCAGCTAACGCAGCGCGGGGCCTGCTCTGTGCAGGTGAGCAGGACAAGCTGTGGGAAATGCACGATACGCTGTTTTACTGGCAGGCGGAGTTCCTCACGCGCTCGTTCAACGAAAAGCGCGTCATGAACGGGGCAGAGAACCTGGGCCTCGATACTGAGGCGTTTGAGGCGTGCCTACATGCCGACAACACCGATGCCGTCATTGACGCAGCAAAGCAAGAATTCAGGAGGCGCGGGCTGAGAGGCACGCCTGGATTCTTCATCAACGGCGTGAAGGTCGAGGATTACGACGAATTCTACACACTAGGACGCTGACCAGAACACCATACACGAGGGCGTGATGGCTGATTTTATCGTAGACGCACACCAGGATATTGCCTGGAACTACTTCAACAACGGGCGCGATTTCACCGCGAGCGCGTGGCAACACCGTCGCCGCGAACAAGACCCCGTGTTTTTGAGTCGCTACGGGTACAGCATGGTCGGGCTGCCAGAGAGCCTATTGGGGCGTGTGGCGGTGGTCTGCGCCACAATTTTCGTGTCGCCGCTCTGGACCAAAATGTATCCTGACGAGAAAGTGCTGTACGAAACGCCCCGCGAAGCCTACGATCTCGGTATGCAACAACTGGACTACTATCACCGCCTCGCCGATGAGAACGAGCGCATCGTGTTGATCCAGACACAAAGTGATCTCAACGCGGTACTCACGACATGGGAAGACGGCACAGATTTCGCAGCGCACCGCCTGGGTATCATCGTGCTGATGGAAGGTGCGGATCCAATCATCGAACCACCGCAGCTTGAGGAATGGCACGCGCGGGGGCTGCGGATCGTTGGCCCAGCATGGACCCAAACGCGTTACAGCGGCGGGACCAAAGCGCTTGGCCCATTAACCGATCTCGGACGCGAATTGCTCGAAGTCATGGCGAGCTTCGGCATGGTCCTCGACCTCTCACACATGGCTCCCGAAGCGGCTGTCGAAGCCCTGGATCGTTATGAGGGTACACTGTTCGCCAGCCACGCGAACCCACTGCGCTTCCGCCCAGATCGCGTAGATCGCAACCTGTCTGACACTGTGATCCGGCGCATTGCGGAGCGCGGCGGCGTGATCGGCATCATGCCCTACAACCTGTTTCTGGTATGTGATTGGAGCATGGGTGACCGCAAAGACGCCGCCAACATGGACACGGTGATCGCTGCAATTGACCATGTGTGCCAGGTTACGGGCAGCGCGCGCTACGTGGGTATTGGCAGCGATTTCGATGGCGGGTTCGGAGCCGCCGCTGCTCCGGTAGGGTTCGACACCATGACCGACCTGCTCAGCATCGGGACGGCATTAGCCAAGCAGGGCTTCGCGCCGGATGACGTGACCGCGATTTTGAATGGGAACATGCTGCGGGTGCTGCGCGCCGGATTACCAGCCTAAAGCAGATCGGGACGGGGACTGATGGAAAAGTACGGGCAACTCAGCATTACAATCGGCACACTGGGCGTCGTGATCAGCCTGATTGGGCTGTTCCCTGGCATTGTAGGATTAGAAGCCGCCGAGGGCATCGGCGTGCTGCAAGTACTGGTGATCCTGGCGGGGTTCAGCATCCTGTTCACGGCAGCATATTACTTCGCGAAGCAGACATTTTTCTCCGGCAGGGACACCACGCTCGCGCAGGATATTGGCATTCGTTTGACATTGACCGGGTTGATCATCGCCGCCGCTGCGGGATTGGCTGACGTGCTGGGCTTTGGAACGCACGTTTCCGCCCAAAACTACGACCGCCCATTGCTAGGGCGGTTGCAGGCATTATTCTTCATCGGCAGCATTGTCGTCGCGTCAGCGGGCGTGGTGATCTACACCATCTTCGGCCCTGCCGCCGACGACGCGGAAACAGACGCTAACCACGATCCCGGTGTAGCGACTTAAACACAATTGGCTTGCTACGGTGCGGCTGGATCAATGCGACATATACCGCCGAGCCGAAGATCACGATATCCAACGCAATCCACAACAGCGCCCATAGCGCCGCCGAGCCACCAATTTCGCGCGCCATTGAACTCGCATCGTTATGGGGCATCATTGAGGCGGGCAGCGACACAATCTTAAACAGAACCCACGAGTCAGTGATCGCTTGCAACCCCGTGACGAGTGCCAGAAATGTCAGACTGATCAGCACCACATCACGGCTGCCGCGCACACCGATCAGAACCAGCAGCGCCGCCGTCACCAGACCGATCAACACCGTCAATGTATTGCCCCCGGTAGCAAACAACAACAGCGCCCCGCCGCCCAGTGCCGCGAGTCCTATGCCACCGATATGTTTTCCTTCATCGGCATCGCGCATCAAAAACCACGCCGCGCCAGCGATAAGCAGCGCCAACGACACCAGCAGTTCGCCCAAGTTGATGTTCGCTACCGTGATACCAGAATAGATCAGGCTCAGTACGCCAATCAACAGGCCCACGCCAATCGCGACGCGCCGAGGATAGGACGAACGATGCGTGAGCAGCAGCAGCGTTGCTCCGAAAATCGCCGTGCCCAAATAACCCGCCTGGATCACAATGAACCGCGATCCGCCGCTTGTATAAGCCAAACCCGCGCCGCGCTCCATAACTTCAAAGCGCAAAAACTCGCCACCGGTCAGCACTGCACTCATGCCGTGCCCTAGCTCATGAATCATCGTCACAAACAGGCGCAGCGGATACGTCAGGAAAAATAACCCTTGCACTTGCCACAGCACTAATGCGATCATAAAGGCGACTGCGGCCAGCGCCAGATCGCGTCGGGGATTGACTTGCTCACCGTTGTGCATCACAACCACCTCCATCTGGCCTGTGTGCAGCCAGCATTGACCACTGAAAGGATAACGCGCATCATGACATCATCGGACCACCTGCGTTTCGGTATGGTTGGCAGCCCACAGACAACACCTAAGTCCGGCACGGTTGCCGCGATTGAGCAAATCCGGCGGTTGGGCCTGGATCATCTAGAAATCGCCTGGGTACACAGTGTCCGTGTTTTGGATACAACGTGCGCGGCGATCAAAGCCACCGCCGCAGCGCATAACGTGACATTGAGCATCCACGCGCCCTATTATATCAACCTCAACAGCCAAACCGCTGATCTCATGCGCAAAAGCGATGCGCGTCTGCTGGCGGCAGCGCGTAAAGGGTTCCTGGCGGGAGCGCGTGACATCGTTTTTCATCCCGGCTCCTACCATAATCAGGCTCCTGATCATGTGTACGAACGAATGCGCGAGAAGTTGCTTGAGCTACGCGGCATCCTCGACGAAGAAGGCGTGGACGTGATCTTGCGCCCGGAAACGATGGGCAAGCCTGCCGTATTTGGGGACCTCGACGAAATCCTACAACTGAGTCGTGACATTCCTGGCGTACTGCCCTGCATCGACTTCGCGCACCTGCACGCGCGCACAGGGATACGCAACAGCTACGCTGAATTCGTGGCGCTGCTCACGGCGGTTGAGGAAGCGTTAGGCCGCGCAGGACTCGACCAACTGCACGCGCATATGTCGGGTATTGCATACAGCGCGCGCGGCGAAAAACACCATCTGCCGCTCAACGAAGCAGACTTCCAATACCGCGACCTGCTGCAAGCGTTGGTAGAATTCGATGTTAAGGGCACAATGGCCGTTGAAGCACCGGAACCCTTCCACGATGCCGACGCGCTTACCCTGCAAGCAACCTACCGCCGCCTGCGTGATCGGCATGAGGATGAGAGTTCGGTTAAAAACACTGCCGAAACGTAGGCTAAGCGTTTGGTGTGTTTCCCCTGGGACGGTATTATTGAGGAACATCCGGACTCGCACACCGTTCGGACACCAGCAACGTTAAGGAGCAAGATCATGAATGATATAGGCAGCCTGCGGCGACGCACCAGTGATTCAAGCTGGCAATGGCTGTTGATGGGTACATTTCTCGGCCTGGGTTTCGCGATGGTAGTTTGCGTGGGCGGCTATGCACTGGGCGGGATCAATTTCCCGATCCTGGAAAATGATACGCCGACCGCACAAGCGCAGATCCAGCCGAATCAAACAGAAGTCTATCTGCAAATGCGGATGGCGCAGCAGACTCTCGAAGCCGGGCAGCAAACCCTAGGTGATGATCCCGCCGGGGGCGACACCGCTGCAGCCGCCCAACCAGAGGTGACGCCGGTTGATACTTCGGGGATGCCGGTCACAGCGACCCCCTCGCCCTTGCCCACAGTGAATAATGGCGCGCCTGCGGATGCAGCACCAGGTGGCACGGTGTTGAATCCTACAGCCACCGTGCAAAATCAGGTTCCAGTGCAGACCGAGCCGATCATAGGGAACACGCCCATCGTCGGCACGCCGCCAGCGGAACAATCAACGCAGGCCATTGGACTGCCGCAGGCCGCTGCGATCCCGCCTGAACTGGATGTAATCAAAACCGATCTGGTCCCGATCACGGGGGGCACATACATGATGGGGACCACCCTCGAAGAGGGTATACAGGCCATGGACGAGTGCGGGTTGTACGGCAAATCCTGCACCGATCCGAACTGGGTCGCTGACTCCATCCCGTCGCACGCGACAACCGTTGACAGCTTCCAGATGGAAGTCACCGAAGTAACGCTCGCACAATATGTCACGTTTTTGAACTGGCTCGGCCCTAACGCTCATGCCACAGGCTGCCAGGGCAATGTGTGTGTCAAAACACGCGTCGAAGAACCCAACAGCCTGATCGAGTTTGATGGCGCGCAATACACGATGGTGAATCCGAGCTTTTACGCCAACCATCCCATCACCTATGTGACTTGGTGGGGCGCGGAGGAATATTGCCGCACATTGAATCGTCGCTTACCCACTGAGGCCGAATGGGAACGTGCTGCGCGTGGTTCGCAGAACTACGTCTATCCCTGGGGGTTCCAGTTCGACGGCGCGCGCGCCATGTCATCGATCACTGCGAATGCGGGAGCCGTGCCCGTTGAAGAATATCCGAGTGGGCAAAGCCCCTACGGCGTACTCAATATGTCGGGCAATGTCTCGGAGTGGGTGCAGGACTGGTATCAGGCAGATTACTATACCCAGGCCGCTGCCGCAGGTCCGAATCCACAGGGGCCACCTTCCGGTGTCGAACACGTGATTCGCGGCGGAAGCTGGGATACTATCCCGCTGTTCTTGCGCGCCGTACATCGCATGACCGCCGCGCCCGATCAACCTTCCGCCTCGATTGGTTTCCGCTGCGTGACCACTGTCGCGGGTACTGCGCCCGTGATTGCTCCTGCGCCGGCTGCCGGGCAAGGTAACGGCACAACCGACACAACCAGTGGCGCGCCGACGATGGCTCCCGCACCGACACAAGCACCGCCGCCCACCTGGACGCCACAACCAACGGGTCCCACCGCCACGCTGGCTCCGGGATAAAACGCACACCGCTGTAGCACACAGCACAGTATTAATAGCCAAGAGGCCCATCATTTTGTGTGGGGCCTCACTTTTTTTGTGCTGCGTTTGTGTCTATAATGTAACTGGACTCACATTAGAAGGATGATCATCACTCGTCTGACGAATTTTACAAAGGATCAATCGATGAAACTCGCTATCGGCTCTGATCACGCGGGCTATCCGCTCAAAGCATATTTGGTCACGTACCTGCGCGCACAAGGTCATGAGGTGCTCGACCTGGGCACAGACAACGCGGAACAATCCGTAGACTATCCCGACTATGCTCAAGCAGTCGCCGAGAAAGTTGCTGCTGGAGAAGTCGAGCGCGGGTTGATCGTATGTGGCAGCGGCGTGGGCGCGAACGTTGCGGCCAACAAAGTGCCGGGCGTGTACGCGGGGCTGTGCCACGACACCTATTCCGCGCACCAGGGCGTCGAACACGACAATATGAACGTGTTATGCCTCGGCAGCCGGATCGTGGGTCAGGCAGTGGCGGAAGAACTCGTGGACGCGTTTTTGGGCGCGACGTTTGAGGCGCACGAGGATCGGCATGTGCGCCGCCACAATATGGTCAAGGCTATCGAAGACGCCGCGCGGCAGACCTAACGTTTCCGCCGTCAGCATAAAAATAGAATGCGCGTGTAACCCCTGCGGTTGCACGCTTTGCGCGTCATTATTGGTTTGAGGAGGGCACGTTTATGACAGCCAACCCGCTGATCGAAATACAACAGTATGGACAAAGCATCTGGATGGACTACATCCGGCGCAGTCTAATCGATTCCGGACAGCTTGAGCAGATGATCAACGCTGGCATTGTCGGTATGACCTCGAATCCAACGATCTTTGCTAAAGCCATTGCGGATACCGAGGAGTACGACGACAAAATCGGCGTGTATATCGAGCAGAGTGTGACTGAGATTTACGAGGCCCTGGCGATTGCCGACATTCAGGCCGCCGCTGATGCGCTGCGTCCAGTGTACGAAAAAACTGACGGCATCAACGGCTATGTCAGCCTGGAAGTCTCGCCGCTGCTCGCCTATGACACCGAAAAAACCATCAGCGAGGCTAAACGCTTGTTCCGGACGGTGAATCGTCCCAACGTGATGATCAAAATTCCCGCCACCCCCCAGGGGCTTCCGGCGATTGAAGAAGTCATCGCGGCGGGCATCAACGTCAACGTGACGCTGTTATTCTCTGTGTCCAACTATGTTGAGGTCACGCAGCGCTATATCCGGGGGCTAGAGCGTCGAGTTGAAGCGGGCGCAGACGTATCTCACATCGCCTCGGTCGCGAGCTTCTTCCTCAGCCGTATTGATACGGTTGTGGATAACATGCTCGAAAGTAACATCCGCGCCGGACGGCAACGCGGCGGGTTCGAGCGTGTGCGCGCCAACCGTCAACTGCTAGGCCGGGCCGCTATTGTCAGTGCCAAACTCGCCTATGCCAACTTCAAAACCCTGTTCGAGGGCGAACGGTTTGCTACACTGCGCGAGGCCGGGGCACAGGTACAACGGCTGTTGTGGGCCAGCACTAGCACCAAGAACCCCAACTACCCCGACACCTACTACGTCGATACGCTGATCGGCCCGCACACGGTCAATACGCTGCCGCCACAAACCATTGATGTGTTCCAAGATCACGGCACAGCCGAAAATACGCTGGAGTCGGGCATCGACGAAGCGCGCGAAACCATGAGCAAACTCGCGGACGTGGGTGTGCGCATGGACAAAGTCGTGCAGCAGCTTCAGGGCGATGGCGTAGAAGCATTCGCCAATGACTATCGCCGTCTGCTCGAAGCCATCGAAGGCAAACGGCAGGTGCTAATCACAGGGGTCATGGCACGCCAGGAATACACAATGGCGGCCTACGAACAGGATATCCGCGAAATCCTCGACGTGCTGGATAAAGCACGCATCGTCCAGCGTATCTGGGAGAAAGACCCATCAGTCTGGCGCAAGGAATCGCTGCACCGGCAAATCATCAGCGCCCGCTTGGGCTGGCTGGACATCATCAACGCGCCAGATGAGTTTTACGATCCTGTCTATGCGCTGCAAGAAGAAGTGCAGGCGCGCGGGTATACGCACGCGGTGTTGC
>CBEVZO010000029.1:0-12558 GCA_965554365.1 uncultured Anaerolineae bacterium | reverse complement strand
GGCGACGGGTAAAGCGGCAGTGGAGGTGCAAGTGTCGGTAGGGTAACCTCACCCCCCGGCCCCCTCTCCCGTCAAGCCGGAGAGGGGGAGAAACCCATACTGCAACCAGCATAGGCGCTTGCAGCGCAAGCGTCGGGAAAGGGGATTTTTGTGTCTGCAGCGGAGACTTCGTGCGCAGGGTTGTGCTGCGTGTCCTGTCGCGTATACTGTGGGGAACGATTCACGATGACGGGAGGCCAAACAATGAAGCGTGGTGCTGTGGTGCTGATCCTGATAGTGGTGTTGCTGGCGCAGGGTGTGCCAGTCCAGGCGCAGGACGATGATTGCCGGGAGTTGATGGCGCAGGTCAATACGCTGATCGGGCAGGCGATGACCGCGCTCGACACTGGTGACGTAGAAACTGCGCAGGCTTTGCTCGGCGCAGCGCAGACATTGGCGGATGTGTGCCTGGATGAGTCCGGCACGGCGACGCCCGATCCTGCTGTCTGGGTGGAGGAAACGTATTCTGTGGCGCACGGTGGAACGATCACGTTCGCTTATCCGCCGGGCTGGGTAGTGTTCAATCCGCAGGATGCTGGTGAGGCTATCGAAGGGCTGTTCCTGGTCAGCAGTGCGGCGGGGCTTGAGGCTATGTTAGCCGATGATGTGCTGCCATCTGGCGAGCTTGTGGTGCGCATGAATCTTGTGCCATTGGCGGCAGTGGAGGGGGACTACACCGACATAGTGGAGGGGGTCCAGTTGGCGGCAGGTAGGGCCGGGGATGTGCAGGCGGACGCAATTACGGAGACAACGATCAACGGCTTGCCCGCGGCTTACGTCACAGTGTACGATCCAGACTATGACGCGCAGAGTTTCACTATGCTGATCGAGGGCGAAAACACGCTTGTGTTGCTCATAAGCATGGTGGTCGAGGGCGATCCCGCGTACATGGAGCAGATGGCACTCGCGATTGCGGAAACCATCGTTTTAGATGGGGGCGAATAGTTGAGCGTGGTACGCGCTCATTTTGTGACGGCGGGCATGGTGTCACCAGTTCTGTGATGCTAGTCGTTTCCGGCTGCGGGGGCGCGTGCAAGTGGCGCAGGGCCAGCGGCAGCGCGATCAGGGCGGCGCACGCGGCGACAATGAATGTGGCGTGCGGCGCCACATGGTTGTAGATCAGCCCGCCGAGATAGGGCGCGGGGATCGCCAGCACGCCCAACGCGGTCATGAAGACGCCCCAGGTGATGCCCAGCGATTCCTTCGGCACGGATTTGCTGATCAGGGCGGAGAAGGCAGGCTCGATTAGTGCTCTGGCGATGCCGATTGCGGTGAACACGACCACGAATAAGACGTGATACGGTAGACCTGCCAGGACAAACCATGCGCTGGACATCAACGCCAATCCCAACGCGATCACACGCCGTTCGCCGACACGATCTGCCAGGCGGCCCGCAGGCCACATGGTGATCGCGGACACCAGGTTCATCAGCGCCATGAGCGCACCGAATCCGCTGGCGTTGATGCCACCAACATCCGTCAGGTATTTGGGCATGAACACGCGGGTCATTTGCCCGGAAGCGTCGATCAGGCCATCCACAATGAACAACCATGTCAACAGCCCGCCCGCCAGCAGCAGTCCGCGCAGCGCACTGATGTCGCGCACGAGTTCGCGGGGTTGCAACCGTTGCATCTCGAACCGGGTGCCGCGCGCCATCCACACGCGCATAATGGTTGAGACACTGTAGACACCCGTGCTGATCCACAGCAGGACACGGTAGCCCATATAATACGCGAGCAGACCGCCGGTGATGGGGCCAATCACCCTGCAGATCAGAAACAAGCCGTTGATCAGCCCGAAGGTGCTGCTGGTTTTGCCCTCCGGTGCTTGTTCGGCGATGTACGCTTGGAAACTCGGCGAGACGAGCGAGACGCCGATCTGCCCGAACAGCGCGCCCAGCATGACCCATTCCCACGTGGGTGCGAGGATGAACCCCACGTAACCGATCAACCCCGACATGCCGCCGAGCGCGATGGCCGGGAGGCGTCCGGTGTGGTCGAAATCCAGCCGCCGAGGATGCGTGAGAGCAGACCCAGGATCACGTTCAGTGTGAAGTACAGCCCGATCTCTTGCACGGACGCGCCAATCTGCTCCAGATACAACGGCAGCAGCGGGGAAAACATTGATGCGGCAGCGTTGGCAATGATCATAGCAAACATCATCAGCCGGAATTCGCGGGACATATCGCGCAGGCGCATGGGGGTGTGGATCCTTGTGTGGTGTGCAAACGTGCAAGAGAAATCGTAGCTTTTACCAGTGTACCAGAGAATTTTAGCTTGCCCTACCCAGGGCGACGCAAGCAGCGCCCAATATGCGTCAATTTAAGGACTCTAATCCGTTATAGTAACGCGTTGTTTACTCCTCATCTTTCCAGTTTCCCTTTTCCCGCAGGCGGAGAAAATGGGGTGTAGGTTTGCTGTTAAGCCCCTCTCCGCTTGCGGGGAGGGGTTTGGGGAGGGGCAAATCGAAGCAAAGTAGGCTTAACTTTACACCTATTGGGCGACGCAAGCATCGCCCCTACAAAACCGCGCCACCGTATATGCCCCCAAAAGACTGCGGGCATCGGTGTAAAAATAATCCTGGACGGTTGCCGCGCGATGAGACATTCCCTAAACTCAGCATGGAAGCGTGATCAGGAGGTGACGTGATGGGTAGTCTACGAGACAGAAAATTCTATGCGGTGTTGTTGGTGCTGATCGCGCTGGCGTTGCTATTGGCAGCGTGCGGCGGCGATGATGAGGATGCTGACGATCAGGGGGCAGACTCTGGCGACACGGTGGCGGCGGAAGGGACGTTGACGACCGTTGTGGCGCGTGTGGAGTGGCGTGCGGGCGTGGATGGTGCGTGGTTCGAGGTGGTGGCGTCGCAGCCGGTGACGCAGGGTGACGCGGTGCAGACGGACGCGACCGGCAGCGCATTAATCACGTTTTACACGGGCACGGAAGTCGAGATTCTGCCTGATAGCGCACTGGTTGTTACAGAGTTCGCGACCACAGATGGCAGCGCATCCCTGATCACGCTGACACAGTTGGCGGGTGTGACATTGCACCGCGTGGAATTGGTCGCGGACGCCGAAAGCCATTATATGGTCAACACGCCGGTGGCGCATCTGGTGGTACGTGGGACTACGTTTGGGGTACAGGTCGCGGCGGACGGTGCAACGCGCGTCGAAGTGCAAGCGGGCACGGTTCGCGCGGAAATCGACGATCAAGTGTACGACATCGCGCCGGGGCAGGCGCTGGATGTGACGGCGGAGCGCGAAACCGAAGGGCCGCTCCCGCTGGATCCGGTGGATGGGCCGGACCCCACGCCGTCGATTGATGCGATTTTGCCGCCTGCTGAGGGGTAATTAGCGTGATCTAGGAGTCGCGCTTGCGTTGCCAGGGCCGGCGACGCGGTTCCAACGGCACAGTGTCGAAGCCGCCATCGCGCGAAAGTTCGATGGGCGTGGTGTCCTCAGCGGACCCCGGTTCGCCGCCCCGTTCGGGGAGCGTCAGCGCGACGTCTGCCGTGAGCGGTAAGCGCACAATGGCCGTCGTCCCGATCCCCTCACGGCTGGCGAGCGCGATGTTGCCACCATGCGCTTCGATCACCCGGCGCGCGATGTAGAGACCCTGACCTGTGCCCGGCTTGCGGACGCGCTTACCGTCGCGGTCGCGCGGCGTGCCCCGGTAAAAGCGTGTGAACACCTTCGCCATATCCTCCGGCGTGATGCCAAAGCCTTGATCCTCAATCACAATTTTCGCGTGTTCGGGGTGCGTTTCCGATACCCTGGCTGCCAGTGTGATTACCGAACGGCGTGGGGAGTATTTCAGTGCGTTGTCGATCAGGTTGCCAATCGCCCACCGCAGACGGCGGTCATCGCCCAACACCAACTGTCCACGCGGCCCGAAGCTGCTGTTGAGCCGGATTTTCGCGGCCCGCGCCAGCGGTTCCCACTCCGCCGTGATGTTCCACACGAGATCGTTCACCGCCAACGGACGTTGCCCTGTTTGCAGATCGCGCGGCTCGAACGTGCTGAGATCGCGCAGTTCGGAGATCACGCGCTGCATCGCGCGGGTGTTGCGCACAAATTCGCGTGCCAGCGCCGTCAGTGACGAGGTGGCTTGCGGCGACGTAGGTACAATGGCTTCATCAGCCAGCCGGTCGAGCAGTGTTTCGCGTGCCTGTTCGCAGCGCACCTCATCGGTGATGTCGCGCAGCACGATCACGGTCCCGATGCGGCGTTCTTGCTCGTCGCGGCGCTTGGCTTTGATCACGATGGCGGCGGCCTGCGCCTGGAGCATTTTCCCTTCCAACGGCACACGCGTCGGATCGCCGAGCGCGTAAATACCAGGGGCCAGCGCGGGGCCGAGTTTCTCCGTGACGACGGCGGTTAATTCGTGCAACCGCTTGGCGCGGAAGACACGCTGCCCGCCGATCAAGGTACGCGCTGCGTCATTGATCAGCAGCACACGCCCATCCAGGTCTTGCACGACGATGCCATCGGGGATCGACTCTAAAATCGCGATCAAGCGTGCGGATTCGGCGCGTTCTTTGCGCAGCGCACCTTGCAGTGCATCGGTGCGGCGCTGCTGCCGGTCGGCGAGCCGGTCGAGCGTCGCGCCCAGTTCGCCGATCTCGTCGCCGGGCTGCATTCCCGTCCGCGCCCGCAGGTCGCCGGAGGCCATCGCATCCGCTGTCGCGGTGACGCGCTCCACCCGGCGCGTGAAGCTGCCAATTGTGCTGAACGCGATCACGATCACCAGCCCGACCAGCGACGCGAACAACAGCCCCAACGTCTCCTGGCTGGCGAGCGCGGCGGTAAAGGCGTCATCTTCCACGTAAATGCCTAATACGCCCAGCGGCGTCCCGCCGATCACCAGCGGAATATAGGCCGCGTGGTGCGGACGGTCGTCCAGTGTGAGTGTGGCAATCGGAACCTGGCCCGGCGTGGTGAGCGCCTGACGGTAGAGTTCGGGCGAGAGGGTGAGGGCGTCGCGTGTCTGCTCGTCGAAGGGCAGCGTGGTCCGCACGAATTCGCCCGCCGCACCAAACAACGCGAGATCGGCTCCGTCGCCGCCTTGCAGTGTCTCAAGCAGGCGTCCGGTTTGTGTGCCGACCAACACTGTTCCAATGCGTGCTTCTGCGTGCATGATCGGTCCGGTGGTGAGCAGCGCGTGTTCCTGCCCGGTACGCGCCAGCGCCGCGTGGATCGTCGCGCTCGTGCCGCCCAGCGCCGGGGCACTGTCCAACAGCACGGTGAGGTCTGTCCCGGTGGCGACCGCATAATCGCTCGCGCCCGTTTCCGTGACCACACGCTGCAAACCGACGATTTCCACGCCCAGCGGATCGGCGATCAGCACATAATCGAGATCAGCGGCGGCGGCGAGGGGTTCCAGCAGTGTATGCAGCGCCCGCGCGTCGCCCGCTGCCACGAGTTCCGGCACGCCCTGCGTATAGGCGATGCGTGTGACTTCGCGTTGCTGCGTCGTGCTGAGATCGTTCAAGCGTGCGGCGACCGTTTCGGCGGCATCGAGGACGTGTTCGGTTTCCTGCGCGTCGGCTGCGGTGGCGATGGCGGTTCCCACGAGGTACGAGCCGAGCATGCCCACGATCAGCACGGTCAGGGCCAGCGGCGCGATCACCTTCCAGCGCAGCGAGAGAAAATGCCAGGGGCGGCCCTGTGGATCGTCGCGCAGCCGCCGAAACACGACTGGCTCCATGCGGCTGAAGGTGTCGTCTTCGTCTGAGATTGTATTGCGTTGTCTGAATAGTGGCATACGGCGATATCTCGCGGGCGTAGGATCATCTGTTCCACTGTGCCCCCATCGTACCGGGGATGGGGCGCGTGCGCAAGCGCGGGTGAGGTTGCGCTAGCCCTTTTGCGCGCGAGAGTCTATGCTAGGGGCACGTTGACCAGAGGTGTGCAGTGGGACACAGGAAGGAGACGGCGACGTGTTTGACTGGAAAGCGCGGCAAAACCTCGATCCGTACTTTCGCGTGGTGTATGTCATGCAGTTCATTGCGGCGCTGGCGATGCTCGCGGGCGGGTTCTTGATTTGGTGGGATGGCCCCACCGGCGATCAGCGCGTTTACGATCTGCTCGCCCGCAGCGTGGAGCAAATCCGCGCGCGTGATCCCGCATTGGTTGGGCAACCGTTGATCGTGTTGTGGCTGCTGGTTCCCGTATGGCTGATCAGCGCGCTGCGCGGATTCACGGGGCTGCTGGTGACGCCTGTGTCGTATCACAAGCTGGCGCTGGTGGCGTGGGTCGCGGCGATGTTAGCGTTGGGGCATTTTTTCGTCAGCTACGGCGACGAGTTGGACGACCACTCGCCGCTCAAGGATGGCGTGATCGATATCGGCTTCTGGCTCACCGGCTCCTCGACGGCGATCCTCGGTGGGTTGATTATCACGGAAGGGCTGATCAAGCCGCAGGACGATCTATTTGCGGGGCAACCACCATCCAGCGGCCCGGTGGACGACGCCGCACGCATCTGGAAGGGCGATTACCAGACCTGCCCGTTCTGCGGGATGCTCAACGATTTGCAAGCGCGCAAATGTTATAACTGTAGCAACTTACTGTTTAATCTCACGCAAGACGACCGGACGGAATGACCTATGGACCCTCAAGTATTAGGAATGGCGGGCCTGATCTTCGGGTTGCGCGTGCTGGGCAACATGGTGACGACGCTGCGATTGGTGATGCTGGTGCGCGGTCAGCGGGCGATTGTGGCGGCGTTTGCGACGGTGGAGTCGCTGATTTTTGCGTTGGCGCTGGGCACAGTGGTCAATGATCTGCACAACGTGCTGAACTTAACCGCGTACTGTACCGGGTTTGCGATGGGCGGTTATCTCGGCATGGAATTGGAGCGCCACCTCGTGCAGCGTTTCGTCGCTATTCATATTATCTCACCCCGCAAGTCGCACGCCATCGCGGTCGCGATTCGTAAGGCGGGCTGTGGCGCGACAGAAAGCTGGGGGCAGGGCGCGGATGGACAGGTCGGCATTGTGCAGGTGGTCGTGAGCCATCGACAGGTGCGCGACGTGACCGCGATTGTGGAGCGTATCGACGACAACGCCTTCATCACGCTGGAAGAACTGCGCGGCATCTCGCACGGCTATTTCCGGCGCTCGCTGCGCCAGGAGCGCTGATTGCGTATGGGCGATTTGCTGGCACGCGTACGGACGTTCAGCGACCGGCATACACTGCTTCCGTCGGGCGCACGGATTGTCGTGGGCGTGTCCGGCGGCGCGGATTCATTGGTGTTGTTGCATGTGTTGGTGCAGTTGCGTCATGAATATGATCTTATGTTACACGTGGCTACGCTGGATCACGGGTTGCGCGGTGATGCAGGCGCAGCGGATGCGGATTTTGTGCGCCAAACCGCAGAGACGTGGGATATTCCGGTGACGGTAGAACGCGCTGATGTGCGGGCCTATGCAGCGGCGCATGGTCTGGGCATCGAGGCGGCGGCGCGGGCGGTGCGTTATGCGTTTCTGGCACGTGTGGCGCGGACGGTCGGGGCGGAGCTGATCGCGGTGGGGCACACGCGTGACGATCAAGCCGAGACAGTGCTGCTGCACCTGCTGCGCGGCAGTGGATTAGCGGGGCTGCGCGGGATGCTGCCGTGTTTACCCCTGTCCTCTCACACTGACGATGATGCATCCTCACGCGACGCACCGCTGATGCTAATCCGCCCGCTGCTGGACGTTTCACGCGCTGAGATCGAGGCATATGCGGCGGCGCACGATCTCCAACCACGCGAGGATGCTACCAATCAGGATGCGGTGTATCTGCGGAACCGCGTGCGGCACGCGGTGCTGCCCTTGCTGGAAACGATCAACCCGGCGGTGCGCGCGGCGTTGGCGCGGCTGGCGGAGGTACTGCGTGTGGATCACGATCTCCTGGCGCAGGTGGGCGCGGCGGCACTGACGCGTGTGTTACGTGCAGCGCGTGACGAGGCCGTGATCCTCGACCGGGCAGCATGGGACGATCTGCATCTCGCGGAAAAACGCTATGTGCTGCGGGCCGTGATCGCGCGGCTGCGAGGTGCTGTGGAGGACGTAACGTTCGCGCACATCACGAACGCGATCCGTGTGGCGGACGAGGGTCAGGTTGGGGCGCGGGCATCGCTGCCGGGTGATCTGACGTTGCGCGTGGATTATGACCGGCTGGTGCTGGCGCGGATCGGCGCTTATCCGGCAGAGATGAGGATTGACGCCCCGGCGCTGGACCGTGACGCGGAACTGTTGCGGTGTACTGCGTTGCCCGTGACGCACACGGTGGGCGATTGGGTGTTGGAGGCGCATCTCCTGCACACAGACGACGATTTGAGCGCGTGGCACACTGATTCATTGGCTGCGGCGCTGACGATTCCGGCAGGCGCACAACTGTATCTGCGGCGGCGTACAGCGGGGGATCGCTTTCAACCGCGCGGGATGGACGGACGCTCGCAAAAGTTGTCGGATACGTTCGTGAATATGCGTGTGCCTGCCGTATGGCGGGGTCGTGTGCCGCTGTTGACGGTCGATGACATGATCGCGTGGTTCGTCGCGCCGACCAGCGCGGGGCTACGCGGGCGCGTGGCAGAACCGTTTGCTGTGCGGGAGGAGTCTCCGGCGGGGGGGACAGTGATCGTGGGTGTGCGGTGGCGGCGTGCATAAGGGGAGATTACTTGTGGTGGTGGTCGTTTGCCAATTCTTTATCTATGCGATTTTGGCTAGGGAACACAGCGCAGGAAAACGCGCTTGCTCTGATTTACTGCTTCACATGCAAAATCACACAGATTGTCCACCATGTGTTCGATAGTTGTTGCTATCTCCTCCGGGGTTAAGCGAGAAAATCTGAAATAAACGCGCAATTTACCTGTTTGCCCCCATCGTTTTGCCAGATTCATGCGCTCGTTCTTGGGCAGACGGGCCAGTTTTTTGATGAAGTAGGGTGGTAGTTGAAATACACTCACTTCGCCTGCTGCAAATAGTGGTGTTTGCCCCCAGGATTCGATATCGGTTGCAGTCGGATCACATAGCGCGAAAAGGCTATCCAGCGTTACTTGATCAAGCATCTTGGTTGGAAAGACGCGAAAGTCCTCAAAAAGCTGTTTTGATGTTCCGATCGCCGCCGCACTTTCTTTATCGGCTAATACCAAATCAAACAACACGCCCATCAAAACCCTCGTTCTGTGGTGATTTGCTGTTCCCCGCACTGTTGTTGATTGACGAAAAGGTGGGACACATGCTGTTTTCCCTCCACCAACCCAAATCCTAGCACCAACAGCAGAACGGCGCAAGATGCGTGTGTTTCAAACGGCCACTCCGCAGGCGTGAGGGGATCAACACACCAATGCGCCGTGTGGAAACGTGTGTAAGTCTCCACAGGGCGCTGTTTAGTTTTTCAGAGGGGATACAGATTACAGATGGCGAACTGCTATTGGGCCTCAGAGAGCCGGTAGCCGATCCCGCGCACATTGACGATGATGTTCGGGTTCTGCCCCGACGATTTGAGCTTGCGCCGCAGGTTGCTCACATGCGGGCGGATCACCTCGCGCGCTTCGTGTTCTTCCAGCGTGTAGCCGCGCACCTCGCGCACCAGTTCGGAGCAGGGCACCACGCGCCCGCGATGCGCCGCCAGATAGAGCAGCAGATCGAACTCGGTGGGGGTCAGATCGATGGGTTGATCGCCCACCGAAATCTGGTAGCGGCCTGGGAAGATCGTCAGCGGGCCAATGGTCATCGTGGTGACCGGCGTCACGACCGGCGTGCCGATTTGCGCACCGCTGCGTGCCTCGCCCGCTTGTTCTTCAAGCTGTTCGCCCGTCAAAGCCTCGACATTATCGCGGATCGTGCGCAGCAGCACGCGACGGTGGCGCAGATTGCGCGCGCGTTCCAGCCCCCGCGATACGCTGTCGCGGATGTCCTGGCTGCTGCTGGGCTTGACAAGGTAATCGTGTGCGCCGAGCCGCAGACTTTCAATCGCGGTTTCCAGGCTTGCGTAGCCGGTCAGGAGGATCACCACCACGTCGGATGAGTGTTCCTTGATCTTCGCCAGCAATTCAACCCCGGTCAGACCCGGCATACGGATGTCAGAGAGAACTACGTCGTAGGGTTGGCGATCCAGCATCTCCAACGCTTCTTCACCCGAAGCGGCAGTATGAACCTGGTAGCCGACCCGCTGTAATGTTTTGCTGATGGAATACCGAATGGCATCCTCATCATCGACTAGCAAAATGTAAGCATCTTCAATGCCAGACATGCGAAACCTGCCTCGTTAAACTCTTGCCCGTCGGATTTTTACGTTATCTTAACTATACCTGAAGGTTTGGAAAGATGCAAGTCTCTGTTAACCGGACTGGTAGGTTGATCACAAACGACAAATTCATTTTCGCTCGCGACTTCTAACTGGATAATCTGTGACGCACGACGGGGATGCTCCCGCATTGGGGAAATTGGCGCTGTGCGGGGCCGGAGATGCTGTATAATGGTGGCGGTGTGACGCAAGCCGCACAATTTCACGATGCAGCACAATGCAGGGACAAAAACTATGGGCAACTTGAACCCCAATCTCTTGACGAAAGATACCCAACGCGTGATGGATGACGCGGTGGACATTATGCTGTCGTTTGGCAAGCATCTGCTGACGGCGGAGGCGGTGTTGTTGGCGCTGGTCCGCACGAATGATACGGCGGCGGCGCAGCTACTCAAGCACTTCGCTGAACGGCGCGGCGCTGACCTGGACCGGCTCGAACGCTCGGCGCGGTTGGGTGTGCAGCGCAGCCGGGACGCGACTGGCGATCTGACGTATCTCGGCGCAGACAAGCGCAAAGCTAATCTCAGCCGGGGCATGGTCGTGGCGCTGGACGAGGCGCTGAGTGTGGCGCAGGCGCTCAACCAACTGACGATTGACACGGATCATCTGCTGGGCGTGATGACCGAGCGCGACGTGGGCACGGCTCCGATCCTGACGCAGTTTGGCATCACGCAAGCGGCAATGCGCGAGACGTTGACCACATCTGCCACAAGCGCGGGTGTCACGCGGCGCGTGGATACGGAGGCCAGCGAGGACATGGTCGCGGCGGCGAAAGCGGGATCGCTGGAAGCGGTGTTTTTCCGCGAGAACCTGCTCACGGACCTGATCCAGATGTTGGGGCAGACGGTGAATCGCCACGTCATTTTGATCGGGCCGGACGGCGTCGGCAAGCGCACACTGGCGTACAGCCTCGCGCTGCTGATCGCGGAAGGCAAGGGGCCGCAGGGTCTCAAGAATCTGGTGCAGGTTGATGAGCGGGCGCTGCTCGACCGGCAGGAGAAAGCGGTCAACAGCGGGTTGGGACGCGCGGTGGGCGGTGTGTTGTTCATTCCGCACATTCACCGCTTCTTCGGTGGCGCGCTCAGGGCAGAGTTCCCGAAGGCCGCGCCGCATCTGCAAAAGGCGTTTCTGGGCGATGATCCCGTGATCATCGGCAGTACGACGCAGGCGTTGTGGGATGAGCGGCTGCGTAAAATGAGCGCGCTGGCGGAGAACGCGCAGCTTTTGCACGTCGCGCCGACGGACATCGACGAAACGATTGAGATTCTCAAGGTCCACGCGCCGCATGTCGCCGCTGACTACGATATCTTCGTGGAAGAAGAAGCGTTGAAGGTGGCCGCGACTCTCGCCAAGCGTTATATGAGTGGCACACCGTTGCCGTTGGCGGCAGAACACCTTGTGCATCGCGCCGCCTCGCTGGTGAGCCTCAGCGACCAGTCGCATCTGGGGTTCCGCCACGAAGTCGCAGACTCTGTGCTGGACGCCGAAGACGTGACGCTCGCCGCCGCGCAGATGACGGGCATTCCTGTCTCTAAGCTGGGGCAGGACGAGCGCACCAAGTACGCGAGCATGGTCGAGCATCTGCATGAGCGCATCATTGGGCAGGACGAAGCAGTGATCGCGCTCAGCCGGGCGGTTAAGACGGCGCGCGTGGGCCTGAAAGACCCGCATCGCCCGATTGGGTCGTTCATGTTCCTGGGGCCGACGGGCGTTGGGAAGACGGAACTCGCGAAGGCGCTGGCGGAGTTCATGTTCGGCAGCGAAGACGCGATGCTGCAACTCGATATGTCGGAATATATGGACGAGAACACGGTCAGCCGTTTGATCGGTGCGCCGCCCGGCTACGTGGGCTACGAGGGCGGCGGGCAGTTGACGGACCGTGTGCGCGACCAACCGTACATCGTCGTGGTGTTTGACGAGGTCGAGAAGGCGCATCGCCGCGTGCTGGATGTCCTCTTACAGGTGATGGAGGAGGGGCGTCTGACGGATGGGCAGGGCAACGTCGCGAATTTCAGCGAAGCCGTGATCATCATGACGAGCAACGTCGGCGCGCGGGAACTGGAAACGACCGTCATCGACGATGATATCCGCGAGGAAGTGATGCTGGAGGTCCGCGAGGCGTTCCGCCCGGAGTTCCTGAACCGTCTGGACGAGATCGTGATTTTCCACCCGTTGAGCGAAGACCATCTTGCGCTGATCCTCGATCTGATGCTCAAGCAGGAACACA
>CBEVZO010000028.1:0-12641 GCA_965554365.1 uncultured Anaerolineae bacterium | reverse complement strand
CATCGGCTTCGTTGAGGCCGCCTGCCGCGATGCCCGCGACGGTGAGATCGGTGGGCAGGTCGTCGCGTTGATTACCGTAATCGACCACTTCCAGCATGATCAGGATGATCGCACCCAGCAGCAGCAAAAACGACACAATCTCCACAATGGGAAAATAGGCGCGCTGGCGTTCTCCTAAGCGTCCATAGTCCATACTACAGTTCCTCCTGCGGAGCGGTTGTGCGATGCCCCGATGACGTCAAACTCACCAGACCTATTCCTGAACAGGTCTCCACACGGGATATTCAGTGCGCACAAACGGGTCACCCGGTTGCCAGACCGCTCCGTCCGGGCACAACACCCTGACATGATAGGTCCCTCTTGGGTCCGGTTCCGTAAACGCAATGTGTGTTTCGTCCGGCGAGAATTCAAGTGGTGCGATGATCGTGCCCTGTATCTGATGCGTGATTTGGTTTTCCGCCAGTGAATACGTGATCAGGTGATTCGCTCCATCACGCATGTCCTTTACCACAAAGTGAAATGTACCCTCGTCTGCGCTCCACGTTGGGCAGTATATTTTCGCGCGGCCATCAAACCCCAAGCCATCAATAACATGTGTGATATTGAGTTCCATGTTAAATACTAACAGACGATCATCGTATTCGTCGATGGCGGTCAGGTACGTTCCGCGTGGTGAAAAGCTGTTACAGACAAATCCCGCACCTTCGGGCTGATCCCGCAGATCGCCGCCCGGCCAAGACACCACAATTCCAGATAGATTGTGCTGTTCACCTGTTTCCAGATGCACCAAGCTGCCCGACCGTTCAAAGAAACCAATCCCGGCGGCCACATAGTCCAGGGCAGGGGGCCAGATCATAATGGTCGGGAAACCGTCACCATTCCAGGCTTCGGTCTCGAAAAGTGCGCGGATTGTTTCCCCGGTGACAGCGTCAGCCTCAATCAAACGCCGTATGCCTGTAGTTGTATCTTCCGCCACGAAATAGACTTTTTGCCCATCTATTGACCACGTCACAGTGTAGTTGTAATCAATCAGAAAGGGAGCCGTGTCAAACAACCAGGGCGGGTGATCTTGGAAGCAAGTCTGACGCGCGCCAGAAAGGGTCACGATACAAAGCTCCGTTGGATGACCGTACACCACATCCGGATAGGGGTAGATCACCGTCTCAACGTTGGGATAGATGTGCAGCACCGCCAGCACATCGCCTTGTGGAGACCAACTCATGACCCGCAGTTGATAAGCATCCTCGCGGACGTAGAATGATGACATCTCCAGGGTTGCCGCGTCAACGAGTGTCAACGAAGGGATCGCGGTTTCCCAGTCCAGGGAGATTCTACTCGTGAATACTAAATCACTGGGCAGACGTTCCAGAGTCGACGATTGAGCGTGTGCCACATGCCTCGATAATCCTATGCCCATGATCAACAAGGCCACGATTATGAATTTGCCCCATGTTTTCGACATCGTGCCGCCTGTAAATGATACGACCCCTGAATCCTAACGCAAAACCACGTGTTTGCGCTAAGAGTTTGGTGAGAAGCGCCCCACGCGTGCTGGATTGCTGCCTGACGGCTGGCTGACAGTATGTGATTGTTGTGCATCGCCGGCCCCTGAAGGGCGCAGGCTATTCAAAAACAAAACACGCTGAAGCGCGCTAGATTGCTCACAGGCGAGGGCGCTTGAGCGTCCTTTGATTGTGTGTAGCTGAGGGTTTTAGCCCTCAGCGGTTCACGCGTTCGCGAATGTTTATCTTGAAGGCAGTACACTAATCCGTCGGGAAGATGCGCGGCATGGGCGGGAGGTGCGGTTGCTGCGCTTCGGGCGCGTCGTGGCGATGCTTGAGGACGACCATCGTGATGTCGTCGAACTGGGCCGCGCCCGCGACGAACGTATCGAGCGCATGGACCACGCCATCGGCAATGGCTTGAGCTGGTTTGCGGCGCAGAGTCAGCAGGGAACTTTCGAGGCCCATCATGCCAAACTCGGAGCTGTCCGAGCGCAGCGCCTCGGTGATGCCGTCAGTGTAGGCGACCAGCGTGTCGCCAGGGTGGAGCGTTGTTTCAGCTTCGCCTAGCTCGATGTCGGGGATCACGCCGAGCGCAATACCCCGCACACTGAGGCGTTCCGTTGTGCCGTCCGCGCGGATGATCAGCGGTGGGTTGTGTCCTGCGCTGGCATAATGCACGATGCCTGTGCGCGTGTCCCACAGCCCGTACCATACCGTCACAAACAGGTCGGAGCGCGAGTCACGCAGCAGCAGGTGATTCACACGTTTGAGCGTGATGGCGGGGGTCTGGCGGTTGGAGCCGACGGCGCGCAGCAGGGTACGCGAGAGCGCCATGAATAACGCTGCGGGTACACCCTTATCTGCCACGTCCGCGACAACGATGGCCCAGCGGTGATCGTCCACCGGGAAGAAGTCGTAGAAATCGCCGCCAACCTGCCGCGCCGCGCGATAGAAGGCGGCGACTTCCCAACCTTCGATCTCCGGGGCGGTGTCGGGCAGGAAACTGGTCTGGATGTCGCGGGCGACTTCGAGTTCGCGTTCCAGGCGTTCGGCGGCAGCGGCTTCGTCTTGCAGACGCGCGTTTTCGAGCGCCAGCGCGGTTTGATGCGCGATACCGCTTAAGATGCGGCTGCGGCGTCCGTCGATCTGTCCACCGAGTGCCGGGTGATCGACCAGCATCGCGCCGACCAGCGCGCCGCGCGCGATCAGGGGCAGGCCGAGCATGGTGGGGCTATCGAATAGCTTGTGCAGCACGGGCGGCAGCGGGCAGTCCGTGCCGGTTCCGCAGGCGTGCGGTTCGGTGGCGGTGGCGAGTTCCTGCAAATATTGCGCGTCGTCCGGGGCCAGCGCCAGATCGCTGAACAGCCGCCGGTTGTCGGGCGTGAGGCCCCAGGATGGTCCCCCGGTGAAATGGCCGGTGGTGGGGTTCCATTTCAGCACACCGCAGCGCTCAATGCCGACCAGCAGGGGGGTCAGGCGCACGATGGTCTCTAAGCTCTGGTCGGGTTCGGATTGGGTGCTGACCGCTTCGGCCACCTGGAGCAGGGCGGTCGTGACCCACGCTTCTTCTTGCTGCGCCGTGACCAACTGCGCGGTTTCGATGGCGAGCGCGGCCTGATTCGCGATGCCGTTGACCAACTCGATTTTGCGGTCGGTCATCGGTGCGTCGTCGTTGCGCTGCCCGATGATCAGTAGCCCCATGAGTTCGCCTTTCGCGAACAGCGGGAGGATCACCCCTTGCGCGATGCGAATCTCGACGGGCAAATCCGCCGGTTGGGGCGAGGATGCATCGATCAGCAAGGGCTGCTGACTCGTTTTAATCTGCGCGAGCAGCGGCCAGGTCAGCGGCGTGACGACGAAATCGAGCATGGCTTTGGTGGTGGCGGCGTTGGCCCCGTTGATCTGCACGCAGCGGAAGCTATCTGGTGCGTCGGACAGCAGGACGGCGCTCCATTCCACGCCGACGAGCAGCGGCGTGATGCGCACGACGGTGCTGAGGACCTGTTCGAGATCGGTGGCGCGGGTGGTGGCCTCGGCGACTTGCAGCAGCGCCGTCGAGACCCAGGCTTCCTCGCGCTGGGCCATGTAAAGCTGCGCGTTGGTGATCGCGACGGCGGCTTGATTGGCAAACGTGGTGATGATCTCGCGGTCTTCGGGCGTGAAACCGCCCGACTCGACGCGTTCCAATACCAGATAGCCGATGGTGTCCCCGGCGATGGTCAGCGCGATCATGAGCCTGTCCGGTTCGGTCCCGTCCTCATGCTCGTGATCGGCGAGTTGGTGCATTAGTTCAAATAGGCGGGCTTCGCTGATCTCGGTGGCGGGGATGGTGGCGGTCCAGGCGTCCGCGTCGTGATCGATGCCCTCACCGTGTGCGGTTTCGACCTGGAAGGTGTCGCAGTCTTCGTCGTACAGCACGATCAACCCGCAAGTGTAGGGCACGACGCGCTGCAACCCGACCATGATGCCCTCTAGCACGCTGTTGAGGTCCAGCGAGGAGCCGAGTATGGTGCTGAGTTCGCGCAGTGTTTCGGACAGCATCCGGCGACGGGATTCGTTGGCGAAGAGGGTTGCGTTACGCAGCGCAATGGCGACGGTATCCGCAAGCCCCCGGATCAAGGCGACGTCGTCCCCGGTAAACGCGTGACGTTCGGTGCTTTGGATATCGAACACACCGAGGACGGTGGAGCCGATGCGGATCGGCACGGTCATCTGACTGGCGGTGTCTTCGACGCCAGGGCCGACGACATACCACTCGTCGCGCTGCACATCGCCGCTGGTTTCTGACTGTCCGGTGCGCGCCACGCGGGGAATCGAGCCGTTGTGGTCCAGGCTAAACGACAGCTTTTCGAGCGCCCAGCGGCCACTATGCACGCCGCTACCGCTGCGGAATGCGATACGCTCCCCGACACGCAGGAACAAATGCACACGGTCGTAGCCGAGGGTGTCCGAGATAAGATCGACCACTTCATCCAGCAGATCGTCGATGTCGAGGATCGAGACCACGGCGCGCGCAACTTCGACCATCGCGGTGACACGTTCGGTCTGGCGGCGTTCGGCGTGGTAGGTTTGCGCCTCTTGTAGCGCCAGCGCGAGTTGCCCCGCCAGCGTTTCGAGCATGAATATGTCGTCGTTGCCAAAGGCATCGATGCGGTTGCTCTGCACGTCGAGTACGCCCATCACGCGGTCCTGTGCGACCAGCGGCACGGCGATCTCGGAACGGGTGGCGTCGAGTGTGGCAATCGGCACGAAGCGATCATCGTCGCTGGTGTTACTGACGACTGTCGTGTGGCGATGTTCGGCGGCCCAACCGATCAGGCCTTTGCCTATTTTCAGCACGAGACGTTCGTCCTCGAACTGCTCGTGGCTGCTGGCGCGCAGATGCAGTGTGCTGGTTTTTTCTTTTAACGTGAAGACGTTGACGGCGTAGAAGCCAAACGCCTCGCGGATCAGCGTCACGATCTGGCGGAACAGGTTGGGCAGCGGTTGGATGGCTGTGACCTGGCGTGTGACGTTGTTGATCAGGCGCAGTTGGCGGGCGCGCTCCTGAGCGGCCTCAAACATTTGCGCGTTGCGGATGGCGGGGGAGGCCTGGTTCGCGAGCAGCGTCAGCAGGCGCATGTCTTCATCGTCGAAGGCGTTGGGGCGGTCGCCTTGCACCGCGATCACGCCGAGCGTGTTGCCGCCACTGATCAGCGGGGCGAAGATGGCCGACCGTGCGGGGTTGTTGCCCTGGTGGGCGGGCTTGGCGGGCAGTGAGTCCCATTCGCGCTCGAAGTCGCGTACCAGCAGACCTGATCCGGTGCGGCGCACCCAGCCGATAAGGCCCTCGTCGGCTTTGCCCTCAAAGCGCGCGGCGGTCTGGCGTTCGGCGTTGCGCAGCCACACCTTGATCTCGTAATCTTTTTCTTCAAAGAGGCCGATCTGGAAATTGCGTGTATCGACGATGCGCGTGGACTGCTGGTAGATCACTTCGCAGAGCGCATCGACTTTGAGTTGCACGCTGAGGATCGCGTTGCCGACGCCGGTCAGCACGTCGAGTTCGGGACTGAGTCGCTCATCACTGGCAAGGCTGACGCCGCGTTTGCGCCCGCGCCAATAGCCTGCGATTAATCCGGTCCCGACTCCGCCTACTGCCAGCGTCGCCCCGACCACCATCACGATGATAAGCGTGGTATCCACAGGGGTATTTCACCTCGTCGCATAGGGACCGAGCAGGTCAGGCGGGTCGTTAGGATTGCTGCGGGCGGGACGTGAGGGCAGTGTCGAGGTCTGGGAAGACCTGGAACAGCATGTCGAACCCGACCATCTCGAAAATCTCGATCAGACGGGGTTGCAGTCCGCACAAGACGACATCGCCCCCCGCTTCACGGGCGCGCCGCCACGCTGCGACCAGCACTTTGAGGCCGCTGCTGGCAATATATTCGACACCGGACATCTCAACGAATATCCAGACCATCCCTTGCGTGATCTGCGTGTTGAGCGCCTGTTGCAGCGTTGTGCTATTGTGGCTGTCCAGCCGCCCGATGGGGCTGATCACCGCTGCCTGTTGATCCAGCACACGGACTGGAAACCCGGCATCCTCAATGACTCCCGGAACGCCGTCTTTACCGACCGGACGGTTTTTGACCAGCAGGAGTTGGTTCTTATCGCCCACGCGCTGATAACTCACGTCATCCATCAAGCGGCGGATGAAATAAATGCCCCAGCCTCCCGGCTCGCGAGTGTCGAGCGGTTCGGCGGGGTCGGGTGCTTGATGATTCAGGGGATTAAACGCGGGGCTGTCGTCGGTCAGCGTGATGATGAACTGCGCAGTATCGATGGCGCAGACGACTTCGATCTGGTGTGCGTCGCCTTTGTAAGCGTACCCGTGTTCGATGATGTTGGTCAGGGCTTCGTCAACGGCCATCTGGCAATGATACACCGCGCGTTCGTCCAGGCTCGCTGTCTCGGCGGCTTCGACGACCGCATCACAGGCGTGACGGACATTATCGAGGCGGGCAGCAATCACGATGCGGCTCAATTCAGGCATAATAGTCCTCAGTCTGGTGGGCGGGAAACTCGCGCACACCAAAGCCTACCGGGTGGGGCGTCAGAAGCGCGCCGGGTGGGGCGCGCCTATGACGCGAGTGGGAAATGGGTGTTAGAAGCTGCCGACAGCTTCAACCTGGGTGGGAAAGATCTCGAAGATCGTATCCAGCCCGGCAAGTTCAAGTACTTCGCGTACGCGGTCCGACGGATTGGCGATACGGAGATCGCCGCCGCCACGCTTCACACGCTTGAGAACGCGTACCATCTCGCGCAGCCCGGCGCTGCTCATATATTCGACACCGCCGAGGTCCAACACGACATTGTTTTTGCCGTCGTCCACCGCGCCGTCCATCCTTGCGCCGAGTTCGTTGGCATTGCTGCTATCCACACGTCCATTTACCTCAAACAACTGGACGCGCTTCATTTCAGATCCGGTAATTTCCATAACCATAATTTTGTGGCTCCTTTCAGCCCAATGCAGGGGCATTATACCACCAATTTTAGGATGCGGCAGTGCGCAGTTTGGTGGCGACTATGGTGTTATACGGTGCTATGCAAAACTATGCACGGCCTCGTTGCGCGAGGCAAAGATGCCGAGTTCATCGTCCAGGCCGGTCATGTGCAGCACGTCCATTACCGGGTCCGAGGGACCGGCAAGGCGTAGATCGCCCCCGGCAGACTGGGCGGCTTGCTGCGCGCTGATGATCTCGCGGATGCCCGCGCTGGTGAGGTAGGCCACGCCGCCGAGGTCCAGCACGATTTGCGTTATGTCGCGTTTAAGCGCGCGCTGCAACTGCTCACCTAGCGGCACGGCGGTGAGGCTGTCCACACGCCCGGTGATCTCGAACACGCGCACGTTGCCGTAGTCGAAGACCTTGATATCGATTGTCATGTGGCGGTTTCCTTTCGGTGGTGCGCGTTAGTCGTAGCTCTGGGCGGCGGCGGTGCGCGTGGGGAAGATGCTCAGGGCGGTATCCAGGCCCGCCAGTTCCAGCACGGTCATGGCCGGGTTGGAGGGGTTGGCGATGCGCAGATCGCCACCTGCGGCTCGCGCGAGTTTGAAGGCCCGCACGATCTCGCGCAGCCCGGCGCTGCTGATGTACTCGATGCCGCTGAGGTCCAACACGAGTTTGGCGTGCCCGTCGTTCAGGACATCATCGAGCGCGGTGCCGAAGTCCGGGGCGGCGTCGCTGTCGATGCGTCCCAGGGCCTCGATGATGCGGATGTCGTGCAGGACGGCGATGGTGATCGTTGCCATAGGGTGAATTCCTTTCCCATGATGATGTGGGGCATTATACCATTATTCGGGATGTGGCGTGGGAAAAACCAACCTCACCCCCCGTGCCCCCGCGCGACACGTCGCGTACCGTCCGAGACGGTTGATCTCGCTGGCGCTCGCTGCACCCTATGGAGAGGGGGAGACAGGTGTGGGCGGGGGAATGAGAATGTGCGGTGGCGGGGGATCGCCCGGCGCACATGCACCGGGCTACATACAAGTCGGACCGTGAAACGGCCCTCAGTTGTGGTAACCGAGGGCGTTATCGTTTACCAATCGGAGTCGGCGAAGTGTTCCATCAACATGCGGTGGCGGAAGATGAAGCCGCCGCCGACCTGCCGCGTGAGGTGGCGCGACGAGGTGTATTGCAGGAACTCGGCGTAGTTGAGGGGCGCGTCGCCGTTGCGGTAAAACATTCGGCGGAGGATGAGGTGTCGGATGACGGCGCGCGAACCGTAGTCTAGTCCGGCAGCAAGCCCGAAGACCAATGCGACAATCAGTCCGATGATTAGCCCCCCAATCGGTCCGCTTATCAGTCCTGCGAATAGACCGATTACCAGCCCGTTTGCTGATCCGAAAATGCAGCCGGCTACGAATGCGCTTTGCATAGACGCACGAATCCCCTGATTCATTGTTCCACGCAGTTCGATTTTTCCTGTACCAAGTCCCATGCCGAGCATAGCGACCAATCCGGCGAATAAACCAACTCCTAGCCCAGTTATTAGCCCGACGAGCAGACCGACGCCTAACCCAGCGCCCAGAGTACCGATCAGAATAGCAAAAAGCCCAAAAGCCAGTCCGATGCCCAACCCGATTGTTAATCCTGTTCGTGCTCTTGGCCAAGACCAGTGTAAGCGCTCCTTGGTATTTATTTTGTCCATGGTGAGTTTCTCATTTGACCAATGCGGCTGCAAACTCTCGATCTCGAATACGATCAAATCGTTTTCAACCATTTTCTTCCCCAACCACGCGAGATAATGCCGCGTATCCTTGTGCGGATACTTGGGATGTGCCTTGTCCTCGCGTAGACGGTGATCGATGTAGCGATTGAATAGATCGCGCTTCTGGTCGGCGGGATCGGCGAATCCGGTGATTTGTGCGCGGGGGATGCCCCGGTAGGCGACGGCCATGATGTTCAGCAGCAGCGGGGAGGTGGTGAATTCGCGTAGCACGGGATCATCCTCGATGGCGGCGCGCAGGTCGGCCCAGTCCGCGCCGAGGTCGTCCAGGTACTTCGCCGCTTGCGGGAAGGGGACCGGTTGCAAGGTGATCGCGTGTTCCAGGTGCAGGCGGGCGGTCAGATCGTTGTACTCGTCAATGCGGCTGCATACGACGATCCCGTTGTCGGTGAAGTCGTGGGCGCGCCAGAACGCGTTGATCGCAGTTACGCAGGCGGCGCGGTGATCTGCGGACACTTCGTCCAGACCATCGAGCAGGAACAACAGGTCGCCGTCGGCGATCCAGCGCGCGCTGAGTTTGCGCGGCACGCCGTATTCCATGAACAGGCGCTCGATCAGCCACTCCGCGAGGTCTGCGGGGCGCTGTTCGGCCCACGAGGCGAGGTTCAGCACGACGGGCACGGGGAGGCGGGTCTGTGTTTCGGCTTCGTCCAGTAGATCACTGGCGAGTTCGAGCAGCGTCATCGTTTTGCCGGAGCCGGGTGCGCCGAGAATCAGCAGTGCGCGGCCCGTCTTGCGGAACACGTCGGCAATTTGCGCGCCGGAATCGAGCGTCACCGCCTCAAAGTCGGGATGTTCGAGTTTGCGCCTGGCGGTCGGCTCTACGGCGTCGGGACGTTCATCGGCGGGCAGGTCGAGCCATACGTCACCGACCTTCGCGGGTTCCAACACACCCTGCACCCAGAAATTACGCACCTTTTGCAGCAGGATGCCGAGATTCTTCTCGCGCTCCGGCTGATCGGTGGCGATGGAGCGCGGCAGGGCGGCGGATTTGTCGTCGCGATAGGGTGTGCGCAGATCGCCAGCCGTTAGAGAGGCGAGCAGCTTGTCGATGCCTGCGCGTTCGTCGGCGCTGCAATCAATGCGGTTGATGTTGACGTAGCGGTGGCGCACTTTGCAGGGACGGCAGAGCAGGGGGATCAGCGGCGTGTTGTTTTCGATGGCCCAGTCCCACTCGTTGCGGCAGTAGGGCGAGTCCATGCTGTCCTGCGAGAACACGGCGACCACCGCGTCGGCACGTTGCAGCGCCTCATCGACCTCGTCGGGCCAGCGCGCACCCGGCGCGATGTCTTCGAGGTAAATCCAGGGATCATGTCCCGCGTCACGCAACGTGTCTCGCAGGCGGCGGGCGAAGGCGCGGTCGGCGCGATTGTAGCTGATGAAGATGATCATGGTTGTGTGATGTGCGCGTTTGTGTGCGAACCAGTAAGTGTGCGTATTGTAGCGCGGTTTGGGGGTGGGGGGAAATTAGACCTCACCCCCCGCGCCCCCGCGTGACCTGTAGTGCGGTCATGCCCCGTCAAGCCGGAGAAGGGGAGAAATGCAGGTGTGTGTGTTAAAGGCGGCGCATGATCGAGACGAGCAGGCCCATCAGCCCTAGCGCGCCGAGGATCAGGATCGGGATGACCGGCGCGAGACCGCCCTCGGTTTCCAGCGGCGGATTTTCGCGCGGAATCGGGATCGGCGTCGGCGTGGCGGGCGGCGGTGTGAAGGTTGGCAGCGGTTGCCCTGGCACATGCGTTGGACCCTCGCCGGGTCGCGCGGTATAGGCTCCGGTGGGCGTGATCAACGCTTGCTCGGTCAATGTGAGGGCGAGGCCGGGCGTGAGCGTGATTGCGTCGATGGTCTGCTGCGCGTCAACGGCTTCGGGCGCGGTGGTGGGGATCGCTTCGAGTTCGGTGATCTGCGCCACGTCGCCGCCCAGGGTGACGACGCTCTCGTGAACCCACGCGTTACCTGCGGGCGCGTCGGGATATTCGATGAAGTACCACTGAAAGCGTTTGCCGATGATGGGGTAGGTGTCACCAGGGTAGATGACCCCGCGTTTTTCATCGTTGATGTCCGGCCCGGCGCGCACATTGGTATTATCCGCAATCGCTTCGACCCAGGGGCGACCGATTGAGGTTGGGGTACGCGTGGGGGTTTCGGTGGGCGGCCCTGGAGTTTCGGTCCCGGTAGGGAACGCCAGTGGGACAGCGGTCGGAGAGCCGTCGCCGTCCTGGGCGAGTGTGTTGCGTTGCGGGGTGTTGGTGTGTGCCCACGCCAGCGAAACGCCTGCCACCAGGAGTAGTGCGGTGATGATCATAGCCAGCGCGAAACGTTTGTGTCGGACGATCATGGGATTCCTTTGGTACACGCAAGTGTGTTCAATTGCGGCGCTTAGGATACCGGAAACGGGCGGTTTTTTCCACCACGCCCGCGAATGCTCACCATACCAATTTGTTGAACTCGTACTCGCGCGTTTGCTCGGCCTGACGATAGCCGTCCTCGCCGGAACGCGTCATGCTGCCTTGATACTCGCCGGGAAGCTGATGCACGGTCCATTCGCCGAGGACGAAGGGCGGCACAACCACGCCGGGGGCGCAGTCTTCGCACTGCGCCGGAATCCACTCGCCGTTGTAGCGGCGCGCGAGATGCAGGTGCGTGCCGGTGCTGTATCCGCCTTCGCATGAGGGATGACCCAACTGGTCGCCCGTCTGCACGACTGTGCCCGCCGCGATGCGCTCATAACTGTCGAGATGCAGATGTACCAGCGTCCAGCCGGTATGTTCGTCGCCGTCCATGTCGAGATCGAGAATCACGTAGCCCGCGTCGCTGCGCACGACGAGGCCCGGTGCGGCTGCCGTGACCCAGTGGGGCGAGACATAACACGCGCCCTGCGCCTGCTTGAGTTCGTCGGGCGGATCGGGCGGGGCGATGTCGATGGCGGCCCAGGCGGAACCTGTGTTAAACGCGCCGTGTGGCCCGCCGGTATACACCCACTCCTCGCCTCTGGGGATCGGGAGGACGAGCGCGGGCTGTGAGAGATTGGTAGGCGTGATCGGCTCGACGGCCAGCACGAAGGGGTCGCCGAACAATTCCAGGTAGGTCTGGAAAAAACCGGTGGGCAGCACGTCGCGCTGCCACTGCGTAGAGTCGATGGTCAGGCTGAGCATGTATTGCACGCCGACCGTGCCGGGATTCAGCGAGGGATCGTAGAACACGCGCAGGCCGTCAGCGAACGCCAGGGACGTTGTGCCGCGATATTTCCAGCCGTAGTAGCCCGCGTTGAGCGCGTCGGCGGCGTCGAGCATCTGCGCCAGCAGTCCCTCGCGCCCGCTCTTGATGATGCCCAGCGGATATGATAACTGTGGCTCGTCGGGGTACGGTTCGGTGAGCCAGCCGCCGCGATATTCCAGCAGCGCGAGCAGCAGACGCGGGTTGACGCTGTAGTTGGTGGCGACGTAATCGATGATCTCGACACCGCTCATTGTTGTGCCGTTGACTTGCTCGGAGTAGGCGCGCAGGAAACCCTGGCGGAATTTCGCCGCGCCCGCCACACTGAATCCGCTCGCCGCCGGGCCGTAGACCAGTTCGCTGTCGGGAATTAGCTTCACCGCTGGACCGTAGAGCAGTGAGCCGCCGGGGATGGTCAGTAGTTGGCCGACTTCGAGTGTATTGGCGTCCGGCAGGTTGTTGGCGGAGACGAGTGCCTCGACCGTCACGCCGTAGCGCGTCGCAATCGTGCCGAGCGTGTCGCCCGCCTGCACCGCGTAGAGGCCGGTATCGTCCGGTGTGTGGCGCGGCGTGTTGGGCGTCGGTTGGATGGGCGTGGGCGTGGGATCGTCGTCAGGCGTGACGGTGGGCGGCAGGATCACGTTGCCCTGGTCA